>JAIRZX010000207.1 GCA_031267005.1 Deltaproteobacteria bacterium | reverse complement strand
CTGCTGGAGCGCCGGGGTGCCCGTCGCCTTCTGGTCTGGGTACCTGCGGTAAACGAGGCACCACGCGGTGCGTCCGGTGAGGATCCCGTGGCGGAGCGCCAGTTCCAGGGCTTCTTCGGCGCCCGCGTCCGAACTCCGGCCGCGTCCGGCGCCGCCCAGCCCGTCGTCCGGGTCCTCCCCCGGTCCCGGAGCCCTTTCCGCGGCGCGGAGCCGGGCGCGGGCGAGAAGCCTCGGAAGGTCGCGGCCGTCGGAGTCGGCCGGAATCCCCGCGGCCATGTCCCCCCCGCCTCCCTTGAGGTAAGTCCAAACGAGCTTGGGGGCTTCGGAGGGCGGGTTTTTGAAAAGCGCCCACGCGGGGCAGGTGACGTCCGGAGGGAGCGCCTTAGGCGGGGGCGAGCTCCAGAGCGGCGCGGCCGCTCCCCAGTCAAGGGAGACCGAGGAGACCGGCATCGCCCAAATACGGCTGGACAAACGCCTCGAGGCCTGGCGTCCGTCCTCGGAGGGGGCTGAGGAGAGGGAGGCGCCCCCGCTCCCCGCCGCCTCGGCTATTGCGCGGAGGTGGCCCGCGAGCGGCGAGTGGCCCAGGCCCACGGCGAAGAGCCTTGGCGCTAGTTCCCGCGCGGCGTCCGTCATCGCCGCGAGCCCCGCCTCCAGGCAGTCGGTCAAAAGGACGAGCGGCGGGGATTCCGGGAGCCCGTCGCCCGCCGGGCCCGCGAAGGCGGCGAGCGTCCTGGCCAGTCCCTTCTCGCCGGCGGGGCGGATGTCGCGGAAGTTGCTTCGGAAGAGTTCGGCTAAGTCCCGTTTGTACCAGTTATCCCTAAACAGGGCGTTCACGCGGTCCTTCGAAGTATATACGGGCTCGTTGGGTTCGAGCTCGAGCTCCGCGAAGCCGTTGGCGTTGAAAAAGCTTGCCGAGACGAGTTCGACAGGGTCGCAACTCTCCAGAAGGGAGACGAGGAGTATGTCCCTGGCCTGGCTCCAGGCGGCGCCCTCCATGGTGGACGAGGCGTCGAAGAGAAAGCTCACGCGCCCCCCGCCCGTGTCCCGGGGGATTTCAGGGTGGAAGAGGGCGAGCCTGCCCCAGGCGTCCTCCCGCGGGTCGTAGAAGCCGAGGCAGGCGGCCTTGTCCGGAGGCTTGACGTTATGCAGCAGGAGCACGTAGTCCCGGTCCGGGCGCGCCCCGGCGGCCGTCTTGAGCACCAGTCCCCCTTCGGAGGGCTCGGCGGAGGCGACGTGGCTTGGGCAGCACGCCGCAGCCCCCCGGCCCAGCCAAGGGATCTTGACGGTGACCGACAGAGGGTACCCCGCCTCGGGGGAGCAGCGGGCCGACTCGTGCGCGTTCAGTTCCCCTGCGAGGTGCAGGTCGCCCGAGCGGGGTGCCAGGACCGTCGGGACGGAGAGCCGGGCCTGGTCCCCGTCGTAGCTTACGAGCTCCAGGAGCCCCAGCTCCGCCTCGGCAACGTCGTCCGGGGCGAGGTGCCCGATGGACAAGGTCAGGATGCCCTCGGAGGACTCGCTTAGGAGCACCGGGCTGTCCCCCTCCTCCAGAGCGTCCTCGTAGCGGTCCTCGGCAGTCTCCCTGGGCAGGAGCTCCCCCTCCAGGAGCTTGCCGTTTATCCGGACCGAGAAGCCCCCCGTCGCCGCCTCCGACGACACCGGGAAGCTGTACACGGTCTCAAGGTCGATACCGGCGTCGTTCCGGTAGCTCTGGCGCATCACCGAGCGGTACAGGAATCCGTCCAGTTCGCCCTCGTGGGCGATCTTCTTCAGGCACACGGGGAGCCCTTCCGTTTCCGGCGACGAGCCGGAAAAGGGCGGGGTTTGCGGAGGTGCTACGGACATGGGCCTCTTGTGCCTCCGGAGGGAAAACTGCGCGCGGGCAAGGCGGCGCGGAGAAAAGGGCGCGGCGGCAAAGCGCCGCTGGGATAAAAGGGGTTCTGCGGTAACGGGGAGCGGGGATCATTAGTTGCGGCGGCAAAAACGTTACGCGGACGAAACTTTACGCGTTTTAATGCGGCGCGCCGGCCTGGAACAGGGCGGCGCCGGGTGCGGGGACATGCGCTTAGGCCCGCGCCGGGGCTGGGGGCCGAAGTGTTGGGGTGCGATCTAGTTGGCTCGGCGTGTATACCAGATGTTGCAAATTGGATGCCGTCATTCTAGCAGGTTTTGTGATGATTCGATCGTGATCGCCTCGGAGCCGGGTCGCAACCGAGTTATGCATGCACTGCTGAAGAGGTATTTTTTGACTTCCAGTGTCCGGAATCCTGACACTCCGCTTCCGGTGCCGGGAAATCCGTCACCCTGCAACTTGTCTGCGTCGGTACCCGGTGCGGCCTGGTTCCGCCTTAAGGCCCAGCCGGGTCTCCTCTTCCGCGGTTCCGGCGGCCTCTTCAGCTCTCCCCGGACCCCTTAACACTCCCCGGACTCCGTCCCTTCCCGGCCTTCCCGGCTTTTCCGTCCTTCCCGTCCTTCCCGTCCTTCCCGTCCTTCCCGGCCTCCCCGGCATTCCCGGCATTCCCGGCATTCCAGGCTTTCCCGGCTTTTCCGGCGGTCCTCCGGCGCTTCCGGTCCGGGCCTCCCGCGGCGTCCGGTTCGCTTTTCCCGGCCTTTCCCCCGGGGGGCGAGGCCTCCTCCGGGGATGCCCCCGGAGGGTCCGGCTCATCTGGATCCTCGCCGGGAACCGACGTCTGGGGTATCTGTTGGAGGACCGGAATGCCCCTGGCCTTGCTCCCCTCAGGTCTCCTTAAGACCGCGAAGAGTCCAGTGTCCGGGGTGAGCAGGCCGTGGCTTACGGCTATCCGCAGGCTCTCCGGTCCCGGGCCGAGGTCCCGCGAGCGCATGAGGGCGCACAGGGCTGGAAGCCCCGGGTCCGGGGAGTCCGCCGGAGCGGGGGCGCGGGCGCTTCCCCCGGTGCCTCCCTGGAGGCTCCATGAGAGTTCCGAGGCACCATCCGGCCGGTCCGCGAATAGCCCCCAGGCGGCGGCCGCCTCGCCGTCCGCGAGCGTCCGGGGCGGAGGGCTCTCCCATAGGGGGGCCCAGGAGTCGCCGCCCGACCCGGACGATCCCGCGCCTCTCATTGAAACGCTGTTGCCGCCGTCTTTGCCCTGGCAGAGAGGCTTGGCCGGATAGCCAGCCGCGCCGTTCTCGGCAACGGCCTTCCCGCGGGCCCCCTTGGCGGTCGGAAACCCTTGCGGGCAGGCCTGCGGTTTCGGAGTCGCCATGCCCTTCTCGCTGACGGACGCCGGGCCGGAAACGGGAAGGTTACCGCTACCGGAGCCTGATCCGGAACCGGCCCCAAACCCGGGACCGGGACCGGAGCTGGAGCTGGAGGCGGAACTGAAATCGGAATCGGCGCTGGACCTGGACATGGAACCGGCTCCTGATTCGGAGCCTGAACCCGGAAACCCGGCGCCTCCGGAGTGATGCCGCCAATCGATCCGGGCGGAGGCCAGCGGGGGCGTCCGCAGGTTCCGGAGGATCCTTGCCGCCAGCGACTCCAGATCGTCTGCGGCGGAAGCCGTCCAGGACCTTCCCCGCGAAGCCTCGGCGAGAAGCTCCAGGTGTGAGCTGAGGGGGGAGCGTCCCACGCCGAGGCAAAAGAGCCTGTACCGGGAGCGGGCGGCGCCGGCCAAGGCTCTCGGGAGTCCCGCGGACAAAGCGTCCGTCACGAGAAGGATCGGCTGCGTCCGGGAAAGGATCGGAGGCGCCCCGCCGGCGCCCTTGTTTCCGGGGCGCGCTTTGCCGCCTTGGGCCGGGGGATTTCCGCCCGCGAGGCCCGCGGCCCGCGCGAAGCATTCCAGGGCGGAGGCGAGATCCTTTTCCCCGGAAGGGGTAAGGCCGTCCAGGAGAAGCGCGAGCGTGCGGGCGCTCTCCGGGCCGGAGTATGGGAGATCGTCCGCGAGCTGCCGGATTTCCCCCCCGGTAAGGGCCGACAAGCTCAGCCTGTCGCCCGGGCCGAGGAGGATGAAAAGCTCGAGCAAGGCCTCCCTGGCGGCGGCCAAGCCCTGCCCCCCCATGGACCTCGAGGCGTCCAGGAGCACGCTGAAGGAGAGAGGGCCCGGGGAGTCCGGGATGAGGGGCAGGAAGAGCGACAGCTTTGCCCACGCGCCCTCGATCTCGTCACGGGCGGCGTAAGAGAGTCCTTCCGGCGGGACACCGGCGCCCTCCACGAGGGCCACGAAGTCCCTGTCCGCCCGGACTCCCGAGCCTGTCCTCAAGACCGTCACCCCTCCCCCCGCCAGAGGGTAGGCGAGATGGGTCGGCGAGCCTGCGGCGGCAAGGGGCCCCGCGAGTTCTGCGGGCCGCGGCCCGCGCGTCTCCCCGTCCGGCGTTCCGGGGGACGCTTCCGCCGCGCACCGGTTTGCGGGCGGGGGAGGGGCAAGGTCCGGGATCCGGATTTCCACCTCCAGCGGGTAGCGGGCGGCTGGGGACGCGGAAACGCTCTCGTGCGGCCTCAGCTCCCCCTCGGCGTGGAGGTCGCCGGATCGGGGCGCCAGCCGCGAGGGAAGCGTCAGGCGGGCGTGTCCCGATGCGAGGCTCATGAGCTCCAGGGTCTTTACGCGGGCCCTGGCGATTTCTCCTGGAAGGATGTTCCCGATGTTCAAGGTGAAGAGCCCCGTGGAGGACTCGGTCATGAGCACGGGCGAGTCCCCGTCCGCGAGCGCGTCCTCGTAGCGTTCCTCGGCGTTCTCGCGGGGGAGGGCCTCGGCTACGAGCGCCGCGTCTCCCAGCGCGACCGTGAGCTTCATTACGGCCGCGTTCCGAGGGAGCGGGAAGGAATGCACCGCCTCCAGGTTAAGGGGCGCGGGGTTCCGGTAGCGGTGGCTGATTTCCGCTGAGAAGAGCGGGCCTTTCGCTTCCCCCGAGAACTCGATTGACTCCAAGGCGGGCGGGAGGCTTTCGGGCGGCTGGGCCCCCGGGGGCGGGAATCGGCGATTGGCTGGGTCGGGCATGGATTTTAGGTCCTTTCCCTTGCGTTCGGCCCGGTTTTCCGGGGGCCGATAAAGAGGTATAAATGCTGACAGTCTTACTGTCAACTACAAGTGTCGGATAAAAGGGCCTTTTCAGGTTCCGAAAGAGGGATCTGATCTTGACTTAATGGCGGCAAATAAAGGGTATCGTGAAATAAAGCGATTTTTGGAGCTTTGCGGGTAACCTCGGCAACAGATGCCACTTAGAACTGGCATGTATTGATCTTGCCGGAGGGCCCTGGCGGGAGGATGCGGCGGGACGCCGCGGGAACTGAGCCGGACTCTCCGCTGCGGACGCGGGGGAGGCGAAAAGGCGAAGCGGACGGGGAGATTCCGCCGGGGTTTCCCTTGGAGGGCGGTGGACGCGGGCTGTCCTCCTAAGCCGTCTTCGCGGGCGGGGGCGGCCGCTTTAGGCCGGAAGCGGCTTCCCCCGCGCGGCGGCGGAGGGCGGCTGAGGGCGGAGGAAGGCGGCGGAACGGGGCCTGGCGGAGTCGGGCGGGAGCGGGCGCCGGGCGTTTGGGTAAAAGTCCGCATATACAGTCCCGAGTCGGCCCGGAAAATGAGGCCGGAAGCCGGATTCGGGGGACGGCGGGGGACGCGGGCGGCCTTCTAAGCCGTCTTCAGGGGCGGTTGCGGCCGCTTTAGGCCGGAGGCGGCTTTATCCGCGCGGCGGAGGAAGGCGGAGGAAGGCGGCGGAACGGGGCCTCGCGGAGTCGGCGGGAGCGGGCGTCGGGCGTTTCGGCAAAAGTCCGCATATACAGTCCCGGGTCTCCCCGGAAAATGAGGCCGGAAGCCGGGTTCGGGGGACGGCGGGGGACGCGGGCAGGCCTCCTGAGCCGTCTTCGGGGGCGGGTGCGGCCGCTTTAGGCCGGAGGCGGCTTA
>JAIRZX010000160.1 GCA_031267005.1 Deltaproteobacteria bacterium | reverse complement strand
GGGCGCCCCGCCCCCGCCTGTCTGCCGGGGCCGGCGTTGCTAGGGCGCCCCGCCCCCGCCTGTCTGCCGGGGCCGGCGTTGCTAGGGCGCCCCGCCCCACGCTCCGGCCGGTCGCCGGGCAGGGCGGCCGCCACTCCCCCGGCCTCCGGGAGGGCGGGCCCGGGACCGTCGGACGCCGCGCCCCGACGGCCTATTTCCCGCTTCCGGGCTTAACTTCCGCGAGTCCCGCCGGGCCCGGGACCGCCTTGACAACGGTCGGTTATGGCGGTTATCCTGAAAAGGCATCCTGTGCGCTCCCTTCCAAGGAAGAAAGGACGACAAGGGTACCGAATGCCCGAGATCCCTCCGCTCATAATGCTGGTGGACGACAACCGCACCAATCTCATGGCCGGGAAGGTGAGCCTTTCCGACGAGTACACGGTGCTCACCGTCTCGTCGGCCCAGAAGATGTTCGATCTCCTCGACAAGCAAAAGCCCGAGCTGATACTGCTTGACGTGGTGATGCCGGAGATGAACGGATTCGAGGCCCTCAAGGAGCTGCGGGAGCGCCCGGAGACCCGCGACATCCCCGTGATCTTCCTGACGGCCTTGAGCGAGGGCGACAAGGAGCTAGAGGGCATAGGCCTCGGGGCGGTCGACTACATCATGAAGCCCTTCTCCCCTCCCGTCCTGCGCCAGCGCATAGCGCTCCACATAGAGCTCGTGCGCCTCAGGCGCCGGAACCGGGAACTGGAGAAGTTGGAGGAGGCGCCCGGCGCCGCCGCCGGGGAGTGCGGGAAAGCGCCGGAAAGGCCCGCGGCGCCCCCGGCGGGCCAAGCGGCCGAGCCGGGCCGGGACGACACGCTCTCGTCGCTCCTGCTCACCCAGCGGGCCGTCATATCGGCCCTGGCGGGCCGCGCCGCCTGGGTGACCCCCGACGCCGAGGCCCGGGCTGCCGTCTCCGCCGCCGCGGGGAGCGGGTCCGCCTTCGTGCTCTTCGAGGCCGCCCACCGCTCCGGCCGCTGGGCCCAGGAGACCGGCCGCTGGGACCTCCGTCTTCTGGGCCCCGCCTCGCTTCTCCACGACATCGGCAAGCTCTACGTTCCGGAGGAGATAATCCTGAAGCCCGGAAGGCTCACCCCATCCGAGCTGGAGCAGGCCCGCCGCCACGTGGAGCTGGGGACGGCCTTCATAAACAGGATAGCCGACGCCAAGGGCGCGGGGGACTACCTCCGCTACGCGAGGATCCTGGCAGGCTGCCACCACGAGCGCTGGGACGGCCGGGGCTACCCCTACGGGCTCAGGGGCGAGGACATACCCCTGCTCGGCAGGATCATGGCCGTGGCGGACGTCTACGAGGCCCTGACCTGCGTCCGCCCGTACCGCATCGCCATGGGGCACGGTGCCGCGGCCTCGATCCTCAAGGAGGGATCGGGCACGGCCTTCGATCCGGAGGTGGTTTCGGTTTTCGAGAAGGCCATGGGCTGAGGGGGCCGGCCGCTCCTCGCCGGTCCGGGCCGGCGCCGCCTCGGCCGGGGCCGGGGCTGCGTTCCCGGGGGGGCGGTGACGGCTGGCGGGCCCCCGGATTTACCGGGCTTTTCGGGCTTTTCGCGCTTTTCGGTTTTTAATGGCAGGCTTCCCCCGTGGCCTGGCTCAGGGACGCGAGGGGCCTTCGCGAGGCCTTGCCGTTTAACCGCTCGTTTTCCCGCCCTTTCCGGCATCCTTTTTTTCCTGTTTTCCACGCTTTTGCCCCGGTATTCCCGGGCAAGGCCCGACCGTTCGGAAGCCCGGCCGCCGCGCCCGCCGGAAGCGGAGCCATTCCGCCACCCCGGGCCTCCCCGGCCCGTAAGGCTCGCCGCGAGGCGGGCGCGCAGCCCCAAAGGCGGGGGTTCCCCCGGACCGGCCGCCTCCTTTCGCGCGGGCGCCCCGCCTTTTTCCGCAGACGCCCCGTCAGGCGCTTTCGGCGCCCGCCCCTCCCTTCCGCCCGCGCCTTGCCGGGGTTTGGCCTGAGGTCCACCGGCGGTTTCCCGGAGTTTAACAGGCGTTTTCCCGGCTTTCCCCGGTTTTCCGCCTGTGTTTTCCCGAACCCGCGCCTTCGGCTTTCCGGCGCTTCGGCCCTCCCTTTCCGTCCGCCCGGCCCGACGGCCGCTTCCGGCAAGTCCACCGCCGCCCGGCCCGCCCGGCCGGCGTCAGTTTCCGCCCGGCCCGCCCGGGCCAGTCTGGAGGGTTCAAGCTTGGCGCAGATCCGGCCGCGACATACGTTTCCGGCGCCCGCAGCGGCGGCCGCCTTATGGGCGGCCCTGGCGCTCGCGGCCTGCGGGGGCGGGGGGGAGAAGGCCGCCTGGAGCCCGGGCAAGCCCTTCCCCAAGGAAAACCTCAAGATAGCCATCCTCCAGTTCGACGCCTTGGAGGGGAACCGGAGCGGCTACACCTTCGCCCACGACCGCGGGATAGACGAGATGCAGCTGGCCATGGGGCTCGGCGAAAGCCAGATCGTCAAAGCCTACAGCGTGACGGACGGGGACTACCGCACCGTGGAGAACGCCATGCGCGAACTCCTGGCGGCCGGGGCCAACGTCATCATAGCCACGAGCTACAACCACATGGACGTCTGCGAGGAGCTGGCGCGGGAGTACCCCGGGGTGGTCTTCGCGAACTCCTCCGGCTACAAGTTCAACCGCACCAACTTCACCAACTACTTCGGCAAGATCTACCAGGCGCGCTACCTGGCGGGGCTCGTGGCCGGCATGAGGACCAAGACCGACAAAATAGGCTACGTGGCGGCCCGGGGGCGCGAGAACTCGGAGGTGACGGGAGGCCTCAACGCCTTCGCGATAGGCGTCGAGGAGGCCAACCCCAGGGCCAGGGTGCTGGTGGCCGTCATCCACCGCTGGCTGGACCCCGAGGGGGAGGCGCGGGCCGCGAGGAAGCTCGTGGGCGAAGGCGCCGACGTGATAGCCCAGCACACGAACACCCCGGCCCCGCAGCGGGAGGCCGAGAAGCTGGGGATCTGGGGCATAGGCTACCACTCCGACATGTCCGCGGACGCGCCCGGGAGCGTGGTGGCCTCCGTCGTCTGGAACTGGGGCGTCTACTACAAGCTGCTCGCCGGGTCCATCGTGGACGGCACGTTCACCACCAAGCCTTACGTGGGGGACCTCGAGGACGGCATGGTGGACATAACCCCCTTAAAGCCCTCCCTCGCCCCCGAGGGCGCCGTGGCCAGGGTGGAGCGGGCCAGGCGGCGGATCGAGGGAGGACAGGGCGACGTCTTCGAAGGCGCGCTCGCCACCAACGACGGGCGCACAGTGGGTGAGCCAGGAGGCAGGCTCAACTACAGCCAGGTGTCCATGGACAGCCACTGGTACTACAGGAACGTGGTGGAGGTGGACTGACCGCCGCGGGGCCGCCCCCCCTCCCTGGTGCCCTTCCCGGGAACGGCGCCCCGTCCCCCCCGGCCCTTGCCGCGCTCCGGGCCCGCCAGCCCCCCTCCGGCCCTTGCCGCGCTCCGGGCCCGCCAGCCCCCCTCCGGCCCTTGCCGCGCTCCGGCCCTTGCCGCGCTCCGGGCCCGCTCCCGAGCTTCCCGCGTGCCGCTTGAGGCCCGCCCCGCCCTGCCCCGCCTTTCCAGTTTCCCAATCCCGGCCCGCCCCCGGCAGGGCGCCTCCCTCCCCGGAACGCCGGGGGGCCCCGCGGCGCCGGGCGCCGGCCCGGCCGCGCCGGGCCGCCCCATCACGAAGGAAAGGTACCCGCCGGGCCCTGCGGGCCCGCGCGGGGGGTGCCCCCCAATGGAATGGAAGAACAACCTCAAGGCCAACGCGGTGAAGATCGCGCTGGTGTACGCGGCCTTCATGCTCATGGCCGCGACCAGCTACCTGTCGCTCGGGGCGGTGGTCAACCGGAACA
This sequence comes from Deltaproteobacteria bacterium, assembly GCA_031267005.1. GTDB lineage: Bacteria > Desulfobacterota > Desulfarculia > Adiutricales > Adiutricaceae > JAIRZX01. The sequence continues at coordinate 2,861 of JAIRZX010000160.1, read as the reverse complement.
TCCTCCAGAACATGGAGGAGTCCATGGTCTCCACCGAGGCCTTCATCCGTCTGGGCTTCTCCGAGCCCGAGGCGGCGCTGGTCATTGCCTCCGAACAGGTCGAGAAGCTCCTGGAGGAAGGCCGCCCGCAGACGGACGTCGCGGACTACCTCAAGGAGTCCACCTCCATCCTGCGCGACCGCTCGCGGTGGCTGTTGGGATTCAACGGCATGTTCGCCTACCTGGACGGGGCCATAGTCGACAGCATGGGCTACAACCCAGACGCGAGCTTCGTCCCCGAGACCAGGCCCTGGTACGACGCCGCGGTCCGCGCCAGGCCCGGCACGAACGCGTACACCGAGCCCTACGCGGACTCGGACAAGGGGACGATGGTGATAAGCATCGTCCGGGCCGTGGCCGGCCCCTCCGGGGGGATGCGGGGGGCCCTGGTGGTGGACGTGGACATGTCCTTCTTCCAGGACTACATGGACACGCTGCCGTTGCCCTCGGGCACCTACGGCGTCATCATGAACGCCGACAAGCTGATCCTGGGCCACCCGGACCCAAGGCACCTCGGGATGCTGTTCAGGGACGTCTCGGACGGCTACAGGGACATCTACGACGGGCTCCTCGCTGAGGGCAGGGTCTCGGCGTTCCGCTTCGCCGAGGGCGGCGGGGAAGACGCCATAGCTTCCGTCCGGGAAATGTACAACGGGTGGTACGTGGCCCTGGTCACCCCCTACTGGACCTATTACAGGGACGTCTATTTCACGCTGGGCATGCTGTGCGCCCTGGGGCTGTGCTTCGCCACGGCGCTGTCGTTCGGCCTCCTGAAGCTCTACGGCGACCGCCAGAAATCGGAGCGGGAGAACCAGACCAAGTCCACCTTCCTGGCCCGCATGTCCCACGAGATAAGGACGCCGCTCTCGGCCATAATAGGGCTCTCGGAACTTGTGCGCCGGGAGTACGGCGGCCCCAGGGGGGCGGAGTACATAACCGGCATCCAGAACTCGGGCGAGATACTCCTGGGGATAATTGACGAGATCCTGGACTTCTCCAAGATCCAGACCGGCCAGCTCTCCATAGTCTCCACCCCCTACAACACCGCCTCCACCATAAACGACTTGCTCACCATCATCCGGGTGAAGGTGGCGGAGACGAGCCTGGAGTTCTCGGTCGACATCTCGCCCAACCTGCCCTGCGTGCTCATAGGGGACGCCGTGCGCATCCGCCAGGTGCTCATGAACCTCCTGTCCAATTCCGTGAAGTACACGAAGGAGGGCTTCATACGGCTCTCGGCCTCGGCCGAGCCCACGGGAGACCACACTGTGAGGCTCTCTTTCACGGTCGAGGACTCGGGCATAGGCATCAAGTCCGAGGACTTCCCCAAGCTGTTCCGCGAGTTCAGCCGGGTGGACGCCCAGCTGAACCCCAGCATAGAGGGCACGGGACTGGGCCTTTCCATCGCCAAGAGCCTCTGCGAGGCCATGGGCGGGGAGATCTCCGTCAGCTCCGAGTTCGGGAAGGGATCGGCATTCACCGCCTCCGTCGTCCAGATAGTCTTCGACTGGGAACCCATGGGAGAGTTCCGCCCCGGCTCCGCCGGGCCCGACCGCAAGCAGAAGGCCACCTTCACCTCCCCCGGGGCCAAGGTGCTGGTGGTGGACGACTTCTCCTCGAACCTCCTCGTTGCCGAAGGCCTCCTCCAGCCCTACCGCGTCAAGGTCTTCACCTGCATGAACGGCCGGGAGGCGGTCGACATGGTCCGCCAGGAGGGCTTCGACGCGGTGCTGATGGACCACATGATGCCCGAGATGGACGGGCTCAAGGCAGTGGAGGAGATAAGGCGGATGGACGGCGGCGCCTACGCGGGGCTCCCCGTGATAGCCCTCACGGCCAACGCCGTGAGCGGCATGCGCCAGATGTTTTTGGAAAGCGGCTTCAACGACTTCCTGTCCAAGCCCATAGACGTCTTCAAGCTCGACGAGGTGCTGAGGAAGTGGCTCCCCGCCGACAAGCTGGAGGGGCCGCCCAGGGCCCCCGGCTCGGACGGCGCCGATGCCTCCGGGGCGCCGCTGCCTTCCATAGACGGGCTGGACGCCGACGCGGGCGTCCTGCGTACCGGCGGGTCCCGGGCCCGCTGGTTCGACACCCTGGGGGTGTTCCTGCGCGACGTCCGGGAACGGAGCTCGGTCCTGGACAAGGTCCACGACGCCGACAGCCTACAGGACTTCACCATCACGGTGCACGCGCTAAAAAGCTCGCTCGCGAACGTAGGGGCGGACCCCCTCTCCGCCAGGGCAGCCGCCCTTGAGGCTGCGGGCAGCTCGGGCGATTTGGCCGCGGTCCGGGACGGGGCCGGGCCTTTCCGCAAGGAGCTGAACATGCTCTCCGCCCGCGTGAAGGAGCTCCTGGCCGCCTCCAGGCCGGGACGCCGCGAGGGCGGCGTGGGCCCAGAGTTCTTCCGCCTGCTCTCGACGCTCCGGTCGGCGCTGGACAACTTCGACGTGGCCGGCACCGACTCCGCCCTGGAGAGGCTCAAAGCCCTCCCGCTCTCCGCCATGAAGCTCGAGGCCGTGACGGAAATCGCGGATCTGGTCCTCACAGCGGACTTCCAGAAGGCCATGGACGCGGTGATAACCCTAGAGCAGGGGGTGGCCCCGGCGGACGCCCTTGCGCCGGCCGGAGGCTGAGGGCGGCAAGTCCGCACGCCTTGGGACGCGGGAGGCGCGGGAGCACGCCTTGGGGACGCGGGGGACGCGGGAGCACGCCTTGGGACGCGGGAGGCGCGGAGCGCGCCTTGGGACGCGGGAGGCGCGGAGCGCGCCTTGGGACGCGGGGGACGCGGGAGCACGCCTTGGGACGCGGGAGCATGCCTTGGG
>JAIRZX010000131.1 GCA_031267005.1 Deltaproteobacteria bacterium | reverse complement strand
TCCTCCAGCTCGTCCGGGAAAAGGCCGTTGCGCCTGAAGGACTCCCGCATGACGTCCAGGGCCGCGAGCATGTTCGCCCAGAACTCCATGTTGGGTTCGACGAAGCCCTTCGGGAGGCGCTTGGCCATCATATCATCCTCGCCGCCGCCGCCCTCGGCGCCCATGTTGGGCTTCTCGTAGAGGAGCGTGTCGTGCTTCAGCTCCGTCCAGCTACCCATTAAAGTCTCCAGCTGCTTCGCGGCGAAGGGGGTGCCCCGCATGTACAGCGGGTAGCCTTCGCCGAAGCGCCTGGAGAAGGATCTGAGGGCGTTGAACCAGGCCCCCCCGATGGAGCTCCCCCAGTCGGCGGCGGAAATCCTCCCCAGCGAGGCATTCAGTTCGCCCGCCTTGGCGGCCATGGCGGCGGCCGCGGCGGTGCCTTTGGGCTGGGAGAGTTCTATCTGGCGTCCCGCAATCCCGCCCGCGTAGCTGGATCCCAGCGCCCAGGCCAGGTACAGCCCGGAGAAGCGGGCCGGGAGTTCCGTCCGCCCGCCTCGGGACTGGGCCGCCTCGACGGTCAGCTCGGAAGCAAGGAGCCACGGCACGGTGAAGCGCTGGGGAAGGACGGTTATGACCCCCTTGCCCGTGTAGCCCCCCTTGCGGAACTCGAAAAAGCCAGCGGGCATCGCCACCACCTGACCCATGCGCGGGCCCAGCCCGGCGAGGAAGGTCGGGTCTGCCGGGGCCCCGGCCCCGGGGAAGGCCCCGCCGGGGGCCGCGAGCTCCATGGCCTCGCGGAGCGAGGGGTCGTCGTAGAAGCCCACGACGGCCGCGGTCACCTGGTAGACGGCCCACCAGGCCCGGGCGGGGTTGGGCGGGATCGAGGCGTCGCGTTGGTCGTAGTTCGCCTTGGCCTCGGCGAAGCCCGCGCCTCCGGGGCCGCCCATGGCCGCGGTCCAGGCGACCAGCGAAGGGAGCGCCGCAGGGTCGTCGCGCTGCCAGCCCAGCTGCCCCAGCCAGACGACGGCGCGGAAGTAGGCCCTGGTCCGGCCGTTCTTGGCGTAATGGGCTCTGGGAGTGAACTGGGTCCAGTCTACTTCCGGGGAATTGTAAGCGGGTACAAGCCCTAAAGCCTTGGCGGGATCCTCTCCCCCTCCAGGGGCTTGCGCCGAATAGACCCCTGCCAGCGCCCGGCGCGCGGCCGCCCGGAGGTTCTCGGGAAGGTCGCGTTCACGGGCGCCAAACGCCTTGAGCGCGTCCGCTAGCGCGTCGCCTCCGTCCGGCACGGCGTCGCCGTCGGAGGAGAATGCGGGAAAAGACGGCCTCGCCTCTATGATCGCGAGCGGCACGGACATTTGGGCCAAGGCCAGGTCCCAGGGGGGCCGGGCCGCTTCCGGGGCCTGGGCCCTCAAGGCCAGGGCGTTGTCGTAGAATCCTGAGAGCATCGCCTGGACGTGCAGGGTCAGCGCGGTCGTCTCAACCTCCTCCAGCCTCTCCGAGAAGTACTTGTGGAAGGCGTGCAGGACCACGTCGGGCCCCACGAAGCGGGCGTGCTGCGGCTCGCGGTGGGCTGGATCGGAGGGCCCTCCCAGGCTGTCGAAGTAGCCCAGCATGTCGTCGTACCAGCCGCTTGTAGGGCTGTAGACGAACGATAAGCCGTTGACCTGCTTCTGGGGGACCACGAGGAAACGGTCGCGGTTGAGCCTCTCCACCTGCCCCGCCGAGAATGGCCCGTACTCTTTGTCGACGGCTTTCCAGTTCCAAGCGCTTTCGGCGTCGAAAGCTTCCTCGCTGAAGGCCGGGGCCGGGACGGCGGGCTGGACGGAGGACTGGGCCTCGGCGGGCGTCGCCTGGCCGAGAACCGGCGCGGCCAAGGATCCGAAGGCCGCGGCAATTAAGGCCGCAAACAGGCGCGGCCGCAGGGGCGCCGGGGGCTTTACCGGTCTTGGCGAAACTGTCATTTCGGCTTTCCGGGCCCCGGGCAGCCTGCCGGAAACAGCAAGGCCCCGGGTGCGGTCAGGGGGCGGATAAGCGTTCGAAGGCCGGGCCCACGCGAGAAACTGCGGCGGGCGCATGGGGGACGGCGGGCGCGGACAGGGAAAACGGCTCGGATCCCGCCAGCGGCCTTGCCGCTCGGGGGCCGCCCCGCCGACGCGCTTGCCCGGCCGGGGCTTGGCTTCTGCGCCCTTCCCCCGACGCGGCGCGAAGGCAGGATGTGGAGTCGCCGCTCCAGGAGGGGGAGTCGCCGCTACTTGTACAGGGGATCGTACCAGAAGGGCTTGGGCGGGAGCCCTGGAAGTTCAGGGGCGGGCCGCGACTCGACATTCCCCCCGTCGGGGAGGCCCCGGTAGGCAACGGCTTTCCAGGGGCCGTCGGCTATGCGGGCGACGGGCGAGACGAAGAATTCGAAGTGGTTGTAGGCCACGCCGACCGCGACCCTCTTCTCGCCGTCGTTCCCGACCAGCACCAGCATCAGGCTCGGGGCCCCGAGCCCCTCGTGGACGACCCCCTCGTTTCCGGAGGCTACGGTCTGGACGTCCGCCGCGAGCCCGGAGAGGGTCTCCTCGCTTTCGACTGCTCCTGGCCTCGCGGCAAGGTGCTCCAGGCCGAAAGTGCGCACGAACTCGTAGTCGTCGGCGCTGATTTTCGTGCCGGCCAGCTCTCTGGCGGCTATGCCCGCCAGGCGCTCCACGCTCGCCCTGAAGCCCGCCAGCTTCCCCCAGTCCTCCAGCTCGTCCGGGAAAAGGCCGTTGCGCCTGAAGGACTCCCGCATGACGTCCAGGGCCGCGAGCATGTTCGCCCAGAACTCCATGTTGGGTTCGACGAAGCCCTTCGGGAGGCG
>JAIRZX010000069.1 GCA_031267005.1 Deltaproteobacteria bacterium | reverse complement strand
CAGGGCGCCCGGCAACCCTCATCCGGGTCCCGGACCTCTTCAATCAGAGCTCCCGCCCCATGTAACCGGACTGCTCCAGCAAGGCATCTGGACTCTCCGACCGTGAAAGGATACGAAGTACTGTGTTATAATTGCAGCGTCGAATTGATAATCACCTTAACTTTTATAGAACACTTGCCCAGGAAACTATGCCGGAGGCCTGTGCCAGCCGTGACGAATTCTGACTGGGGCCGATTCCGGATGCGGTGCAGGGAAGGTTCTTGCGGCTAGTCCCTTTCTGCGATCATCTTCCGCCAATATCTTCATCGGCTGGCTTTCAAATGGCTGGCTGAGTGCGGGGTCCAGGAACCGGGTCAAGATGTGGATAAGGGGAGGTGTGCCGGAGCGTGCGGTTCAAGTGGCTGTCAGGTTGAGCGGGAAACTAAGGATGGGGCACTTGATTTTCCTAATGCCAATGACTATAGTTTGGTAGAGGGTTGATGAGGCCTCAAGGGCTTTGCCGCGCCCTCTCTCCGCCAAGTCTGCGCCGCCCGGCGCGGGCTGTTCCCGCCTGTCCGCGTTTCTCTGGTAATCAGGCCGCCTGGCTTTAAGCCCGGCATCTCCCGCCCGGTTTCCGCGATCCTAATGGGTCTGCGGGCGACCGCGTGACAAGGAGCCAAGATGATAGACCTCACCCGACCGCCTCGGCAGCCCGGTGGCCAGCAGCAGCCCGGTGGCCAGCAGCAGCCCTACGGCCAGCAGCAGCCTTACGGCCAGCAGCAGCACTACAGCCAGCAGTCTTACGGCGGGCCTCAGCAACCCGGCTATCAGCAGCCTTACGGCGGCGGGCCCCAGTACGGCGGGCCCTATGGCGCTCAGGCGGCCCCTATGCCTCTGGCCGCCTCCTCGGAGGCCATGTTCTTCCAGCAGGTCTACGTCTGGATGTGCGGCGCCCTGGTGCTGACCGGCCTCACGGGCTACCTGCTGTCCCATTCGGCTGGGTGGATCCGTCTCCTCACCTCCAGCAGCGCCATGCCGATCGTCTTGATCGTGCTCCAGCTGGGACTGGTGATGCTCATCAGCTTCCTCTTCAAGTCGCTATCGAGTTTCGCCGTCAAGGCCCTGTACCTGGCCTACGCCGTGTCCATCGGGTTTACGATGTCGATTGTGCTGCTCGTATACCCCCCTACGATCATCTTCAAGGCCTTCGTGTCGACCGCCGGGGTCTACGGGGCGATGGCCGTTTACGGCATGGTGACCAAGAGGAGCCTCCAGGGCTTGGGCAGCTTCCTGTTCATGGGGCTCGTGGGCCTCATCATCGCTTCGGTGGTGAACATATTCGCCAAAAGCGAGGCCATGGATTTCGTCATCTGCGTGGTTGGCGTCCTGGTCTTCGCCGGGCTCACCGCCTACGACCACCAGAAGCTACGGGTCATCCACGCCGGAGGCTTCGGCAACCAGGAGGAGGAGTCCAAGTCCGTCTGCATGGGCGCCCTGCAGCTTTACCTTGACTTCATAAACATCTTTTTCTTTCTTCTGAGGCTCTTCGGGAGGGGCGGCGACTGACCGCCGGGCTCCCTTCGTTGCCGCCGAGCGCGCCCGCTCCGGGGGACTTCCCCCCCTGGAGCGGGCGCCTCCGTTTAGGGGCCAGGGGTTTCATCGTCCGAAGGCCGGGGGCCCCCCAAACCAGGCCCGCTCCCTTAGGCGGGGATTCTGGGATTCTGGGATACTGGGATACTGGGATACTGGTTCACTGAAGTAGCCCGTGTCCCGCTGCGCCTCTCCGGACGCCATCGAGACCCCGCTACCCACCACGATTGAAGATCCCCGGTAAGACCATGCGCAAGAACCTGATCGTCGCGGCCCTGGCCTTTTTCCTGGGACTGCTCCTGACAGAGAGCGGGATCTTAAGCATGATGGTTTCACTTGCCTACTCCTCGGCCAAAGGGGCACCCGTGCCGTTTTTGGCGGGCGTGGTCTTGATCTTCGTCGGCTCCTTGTGCGTGGTCCTCTCCTTGAGGCTTTTGCGCAGGAAGGACGACAGGAAGAGAAGGCCCTTTTTCGAGATGTGAGCCGGGTTAAGGAGTCAGGCCCTACCCTAGTCATCCGCCCCCTTGCCCAGGGCGTCCGTTCGCTGGATGGCCCAGGATCGTAAATCCCGGAAAATGCGGCAGATCGCTAAAACGCTATTCAAACGATCTGTTCTTTTCCGTTTGCATTTTCAACAGGTGCCAGCGTCACGTCGAATGAGATTCAGGTGTCGGCAGGTGTCGGCAGATGACGGCGCGGCTCGCCGAAATTCCAGTGTCAGGCTGTCCCCGGCCTGGCTACAGAAAGAACTTGTCGGACGCTGAGGCCATAAGGCGAAGGTGCCGTTGCCAGCGTTGCCGGATGAAAATTTCTGCGGAAACCTCATGGCACAGCTCTCCTGCGGGGAGAGCCTGGCTTTTCATACGTCCGTCTCGTTCCGTCACGTCCCGTCCAGTCCCGGTCCCGTCCAGAACGTCCCCTTCGGCTGAGACCTCACAGCCCGGCGCGCCCGCAGTTGTTAATCTTGACTGACCGATGCTTTGCAGAGCTTCGTCGGGCTAAAATTACGTCTCCGCCTTCCGGGTTGAGCTTTGAGAATACCGGTAGGCGTCCTTGCTCGTTGGAGCATGGTTGACGTTCCCGCGGCCTTGAAGTTTTCCTGAAAGAGAGGCTGTGATCGTACGGGCCTTGAGTCTGCGGATCCAAAATCCTGACAACAAGATCAACGGCATTTTTCAAGTTGTATACCGTTTAACAAACATAATCAGGCTCTAAGTTTCAAGGATATCCAGCTCCGAACATGAAAGACGCGAGCGCCCATATTCCAGGGCGGGCGCGTTCGTCCGTTCGGCGCAACAGTCCTTTGCCGCGAAGAACAGTCATCGCGGTTCGGCGGTCAGCGGGGTTCTGCCGTCCGTACGGTTCGTTTAGGGGACGGGAAAGATCAAACGCCTGTTGCCGTTGCCGGATCAGGCGGGTTTGCAGCATGGCGGCGGCTTGGGGCCGCCAACACAAACAGCCGCGGCGATAAGTTCTTGCCCTGTTGGAAAACCGCAGCCGAACGGACGGAGCCGGAACGGCAACATGATCGATCGTTTTGTCCTTGCAGTTTATTTATTTTATAAAAAAATTTGATTAAATATTTGGAAATGCCTTGATAATCACATAAACGCCATCATTCGGAGGCTAGCGGTCCCGTCTATGGAAGCTTAACGAGGCGGGGATCAATGCCCAACAGCCGTAATCAGGTTTTAAATCATGTAAGGGCAGTAGCCGCGGCAAGCCGTCGGACATGAAACGCGGCTTGCAATCGGCGCGGATACGCCGCAGCCCCGGGCGGTTGCTTGAAGCGGCATCCGCGGATCTGCCGGGAGCGCGTCAGGCGAATATGCCGGAAGCCTTCGGGAACAGACGTCCGAGAGTTTTTCGCGGCCTGAAACTAACGACGCCCGCAAGCTTGCGCGCCTTTCCTCGTTCCGCAAAGCGTGAAACCGCAACGTGAGCCGAACGGCCGCGACAGTCATGTTTCTGTCCCGGCTCCTCGTAAGCGGCGTCTCGTAAGCGGCGTCTCGTAAGCGGCACCTCGTAAGCGGCGTCTCGGAAGCGGCGTCTCGGTCGCCATACCGCTTACTCGACGCTGTCCGGCTTAGGCAGCCGAAAGTGATCCGGCGCATGTTTACGGTTTAGCTTTTTCTCGAGACGGCAAGGGGGATCAAGCATGACGACATCAAGACTTTCACGTGCCGCCGTCGCGGCGGCCTTGGCGTTATCCCTCATGGCGGGTGCCCTCGTGCTTGGCGCCGGCCCAGACGCGGGGGCGGCAGTTGTTGAGAAAAATTTGTACTCGACCATGCCCTTCATGACCCTGGCGCACTCGACGCCGCAGGTCATGCTGGTCATTTTGAGGGATCCCAGGGTTTTCCGGCGGGCCTACAACAACCTTTCGGACATAAACGGCGACGGAAAAGTGGATTTAGGATTCGACCCGTCGATAACTTACTTCGGCTACTTCGACCCGGAGGCCTGCTACGCGTACCATCACTCGGATCAATTTTTTTACCGCTCGGGCTGGGCCGACAAGAACCACCCGGAGGCGCTGAAACCGACTCGGCCGCAGGCGCTCGAGAGGCGCCTGGACGTCGAGATTCCGAAGTCCGCGAACGGCGTATGTACCGGCGTGAATACCGACATCCAGGCTACCTGGCACGGGAACTGGCTCAACTGGTTTATGTCAAGCCAGATGGACGTCTTGAGGATGGCGCTTTACGGAGGCAAAAGGTATCTGGACGCCATCTGGGATACGGTTTTGACGCACAGCTTCGTCCCCCCTTCCGCCCACGCCTGGGCGGTTCAGCTGGCCGCTGACGATATTTGGGCGGACAGGATGCGCGGCATGCCCTACTACGACGGGTCGCTGTACACCGGCTTCCCCAAGCCAGAGAACGGCAAGTACAACCTGTTTTACCGCTACCAGGTGGGAGACGGGATAGACGAAAAGAAGTCGGACCAGAAGGTCTATTCCCCGCTTATGGGAGTCATTTGGAACTCGGACGCGGACAACAAGACCCAGCTCTTCGGGACGGAGTGGGGAATCTGGGACTTCGTGGCTGCCGAGGGCAGGCAGCCGGATCTCAAATCCTTGAAAAAAGGCTACGCGCTCAAAAACTTCAACGCCCGAGTCAAGATCTGCGATCCCAAGGCGCCGGGTGGGTTAAGCCCGCGCGAGAAATGCCACGAGTACAACTCCGACGCGTGGAAGTCCACGGGAATTCTCCAGGAATACGGGTCCGACAACAGGATGTTTTTCGGGCTTTTGGCTACCCCGGAAGACGAGAAGTGGCGGAAGAAAGGCGGCGTCTTGAGGCGGCACGTCGAGAGCATGTCGAAATCCTTCGACTACGTGTCGGGCATACGTACTTACATGAACCTTTTCGCCATACTAGACCAGACCCACATCTCGGGCTGGGACGGGACCAAGTTCGTCAACAACACCGCCTGGGGCTCGCCTTTGGGGGAGATGGTCTTCGAGTCCGTGAGGTACTTCTCGGGCGCCGCGGCCCCTTCCTGCCCGCTCGTCTTGAGCGACTCCATCGGGACCATCCAGCCCCATTGGGAAAGGGACCGGCCTAAGAACATATTCAGCGGCGACTGCTCCCAGCCTATTGTGGTCGTTATCGGCCACGCGTACCCCGACTACGACTCGGACGACTTTCCGGACCAGAACGGCCCAGAGATAGCGTCCCTCGGGACGGTTGGATCCATGAAGAACCCGCACGAGGCCTTGAAGGCCGGCTTCGACAAGGCCTCTTACCTCAAGGCGATAACGGAGCTGGAGGGCTACGGCAAGGAGGGGGGCAAGTACTACTTCTCGAGGGGAAGCGACGACGACTGCTCCGCCAAGCCGCTCGCGTCCTTAAACGAGGTGAAAGGCCTTTGCCCGGAGGAGCCGGCCAGGGAGGGGAGCTACTCTTCCGCGGCTGTTGCGTGGTTCGCCCATACGCATAACCTTTCCCCCGTCAGCGACGGGGACGCGAAGATGGACTTCTACACGCTTTCGCTCCCCAGCCCCTACCCGGAAATAAGGATCGATTTGGGCGGCGGCAGGGTAATTACGGCCTACCCGTTCTCTGAGACGGGCCCGGGCACCTTAAAGCCGCTCGTGAGCTATTTCGTGGCGGACTGGCAGACGGACTCCACGGGCCTCCCCTTCTATATCAAGATAGTCGCGGCCTTCGAGGAA
>JAIRZX010000283.1 GCA_031267005.1 Deltaproteobacteria bacterium | reverse complement strand
CGTCACGGGCCATCCGGAGCGGCTCCGGCAAGGAAAGCTTCCGGGCGCGGGGCCCGGGCGCCTCCGTACCCGTAGCGGGCCGCTCGCCCGGGCGCCCCCCCTTCAATATTTATCGGTCGATTCGGCTCCGAGAGAAAGGGTGGATCCTTTTGGGGCGCCCCGGCCGCGGCCGAGCGGGGTGAGGCTGGCAAATTCCAACGAAAATGCAGGAAACTTGGCGCCGAATGCCGTGGAATTCACGCTTTCGGTCCAAACTCCATTTCGGCACCTCGGGAAGGGAAGGGCTGGCGCCGCGGCCTAAGCGCTTGAAAACACGGGCTAAAATGCCGTTAGGGCGCCATTGGCCCATAAAATGCAAGTTCCGTTGCGACCCTTTTTTCCTTCCGCGGAGGAAAGCGCATTTTCCCGCCGGCCGGCGGGGGGGGCCTCCCTGCGGGGCGCCAAGCCCCAGGGGGCCCGGATCCCCCGCCGCGGCGAAACCACCAAACTTCTCGGAGGATCTATGCGACATATCATCCGTACCGCCACCGCCGGACCCCGACCGGTACGCCTCCCGGCCGCCGCCGCGGCCGCGCTGGCGCTGGCGCTGGCCCCGTCCCTCTGCGGGCCCGCAGCGGCCCAGGAGGCCGCCGCGCCGGCCGCGCTGGCCGCCGAGGCGGACCCGGGCGTAATCAAGGTGGGCGTTCTCCACTCGCTGTCGGGGACGATGGCCATAAGCGAGACCACGCTGAAGGACGCAGTCCTCATGCTTGTGGAGGAGCAGAACAAGAAGGGCGGCGTGCTCGGGAAGAAGCTGGTGCCGGTCGTGGTTGACCCGGCCTCCGAGTGGCCCCTTTTCGCGGAGAAGGCGCTGGACCTGCTCGCCAAGGAGAAGGTGGCCGTGGTCTTCGGCTGCTGGACCTCGGTGTCCCGCAAGTCCGTGCTCCCGGTCTTCGAAGGCCACAACGGGCTTCTCTTCTACCCCGTCCAGTACGAGGGGCAGGAGTCGTCCAGGAACGTCATCTACACTGGCGCCGCGCCGAACCAGCAGGCCATACCAGCGGTCGACTACCTCCTCGCCCAGGGCGCGAAGCGCTTCGTCCTCGCGGGGACGGACTACGTCTTCCCGCGCACGGCCAACAAGATAGTCGAGGCCTACCTCCTGAAGAATGGCGTCAAGCAGGAAGACGTCATGGTGAACTACACACCCTTCGGGCACTCCGACTGGCAGTCCATCGTGGCCGAAATCAAGAGGTTCGGCTCCGCCGGGGTTAAGACTGCGGTCATCTCGACAATAAACGGCGACGCCAACGTGCCCTTCTACAAGGAGCTGGCGGCCCAGAACGTCTCCGCCGAGGACATACCGGTAATGGCGTTCTCCGTGGGGGAGGAGGAGCTCTCAGGCGTGGACACCAAGCCCCTGGTGGGGCACCTGGCGGCCTGGAACTACTTCCAGAGCGTCGAGAGCGCGCCCAACGAGGCATTCATCGCCGCCTGGAAGGAGTACACCAAGGATCCCGCCCGCGTCACCAACGATCCCATGGAGGCCACCTACATAGGCTTCAACCTCTGGGTGAAGGCGGTCGAGAAGGCAGGCTCCGCGGACGCGGACGCCGTCCTGAAGGCGATAGTGGGCCTGGAGACGCCCAACCTGACCGGCGGCACGGCGCGCCTTTTGGCAAACCACCACCTCACGAAGCCGGTCTTCATAGGCGAGATCCAGGACGACGGCCAGTTCCAGACGGTCTGGAACACCGACGGCGAGGTGGAGGGGGACGCGTGGTCCGACTACCTCCCGGAGTCAGTCGATCTCGTCAGCGACTGGACTGACCCCGTCAACTGCGGCAATTACAACGCCAAGACCAAGACCTGCGGAGGCGCCGAGAAGCCGCCCGCCTGACGGGGGTACGTCGGGGCCCGCCTAGCACGGCGATAAGCCTTAGGCCCGGGGGGGCCGTCCCGAGGCCCCCCGCGCGGCCCCGGGGAGCCGGGCGAAGGAGGCGGCATGGCGCCCGAACCGTATCGCAGCCCTGCGGGCGCCCGGAGCGGTCAGCGCTCCTTGCGGCGAACCTCTGGAAAGGATCGGGTGACTGACGGCAGGCTCCTGAAACGCCTGGCGGAAACTCCTGAAACGGGCCGCCAGTTAAGAACAAGCGATTCTAAAAATCCCCCTTTTCCATTGATCCTCGGAGTTGGCATTTCCGGAGCTGCCTCTCCGGGCCGGGTTAAGATGCGTAAGCGCCCAGGAATTTATCTTCCCGAAATTCCGTTTGGAGGCTCGCGGATTCGCCATGTTCCGGCTTTCTGTTCGCCGACAGGGATCGGCTTGAGGGAGGGTGTCGGGCGCACGGCGGGACGGCCGTTTAAAAAAAGGCTGTTCAAGTTCGTTTAGCCCCGGTTAGTTTAGCCCCGGTTAGTTTAACCCCCGGTTAGTTTAACCCCTCCCAGTTCGTTAAGCCTTAGTCAGTTTAGCGTCGTTGCCTGAGCCAATTCCCGATTAAGGCAACCGTTCAGGTTGTCAGTATCGGTCCGGCCTGCTTTAAGATTTTCATTTGAGTGAGCTCTTTCAACTGTTCTAAATTAATTGTCATCGCGGCAAGCTTCTCGAAATTCAGGAACGACCGCCAAGTGTCTCAGGATCCGCTTTTCAGCTTAGCATTCTCCGTTTAAAATTCCAGTTTAGCCATAAGCGCATCGCCTTCCGCGCATCGCCATCCTCTTTTAGCCGTCCGCTTTAGCCGTCCGCGTTTAGCCGTCCGCGTTTAGCCATCAGCTTTTCGCCGTCCGCGCTTCGCCATCCTCTTTTCGCCGTCCGAGCTTCGCCATCCTCTTTTAGCCGTCCGCGCTTAGCCATCAGCTTTTCGCCGTCCGCGTTTAGCCATCAGCTTTTCGCCGTCCGCGTTTAGCCATCAGCTTTTCGCCGTCCGCGCTTCGCCTTCCCAGCCAATGCGCGCTCGCCGTCAGGATCAAAATCCGACATGACTCTCTTCAGCTCTTCAGAACGAGAAAGCGGACGCGGCCGGCTTTCGGCGCTGGCGGCTGCCGTGCCCGGCCCCGGAAGGACGTGCGCGAGGGACTCTGCGGGGCCGCTCAGGGACGCGCCGCCCCCGCGCCGGGCCCCCGCCCGCGCCTCCCTGTCCGTATTGGCCGCGGCGGCGCTGGTCTTCCTGGCGGCGGGGGATCTGCCCGCCGAGGACGGGCTGGCGGTTTCCCAGGAGATACGCGAAAGTTTGGCCTGTTCCGAGGTCAGCTGCCGCGACGCGGCGATAGAGGGGCTCGCGGCCGACCCCGGCCCGGAGGCCGGCGCTCTCCTGGAGGCGCTTTTGAACGGCAACCTCTACGTGGACCGCGCCAGCCGGGAGATGTACCTGCGGGATGCCGGGGGGAGCGGCTTCACCGCTGCCGGCACGGGGGAGAGGGCCGCGGGCGGGGCGGCTCTGAGGAAGATCGGCACCACCAGCCGCCAGCGCCGGACGCTGGGCGGGATCCTGAACGCGAGATCGCTTTCCCATCCCGACGCGTCGGTGCGCAGGGAGTCCTCGAGGGCGCTAGTCATGTCGGACGGCGTCGATGCCGGGCTGGTAAGGGGGCTTCTGGCCGGCGAGCGGGACGCCGCGGTAAGGGCCAACTTCGAAAGGATCCTTGCCGCGCTGGCCTTAAGAGATCCGGCCTCGTCGAAGGGGGAGATCCTGGCGGCGCTCGCGGTTTTCAAGGACAGGCTCACTCCCGAGGCGCAGGGCCTCATCCGCGAGCGGGCGGGATCCGGCGATCCGGAGACCGCCGCCGCGGCCAAGGCGGCGCTGAACAGGACGGAGGCGGCCATCCAGCATATCTCGCTCTTCGAGACCGTGTTCTTCGGGCTCAGCCTGGGCTCGGTGCTGGCGCTCATCGCGATAGGGCTAGCCGTAACTTTCGGGGTGATGGGCGTCATCAACATGGCCCACGGCGAGATGGTCATGCTCGGGGCGTATACGGTCTGGGGGTTCCAGGAGATGCTCCCGGGAAGGCCTGGGCTGGCGCTGCTGCTCGCGGTGCCCGGTTCCTTCGTTGCGGCGGCGGCTGCCGGCGCCGTGATAGAGCGGGGGGTAATAAGGTTCCTTTACAACAGGCCGCTGGAGACCCTCCTGGCCACCTTCGGCATAAGCCTCATCCTGCAGCAGGCCGCGCGCACCTTCATCTCCGCCAACAACCGCCCCGTCGCGACCCCCGCCTTCATGGCCGGGCAGTGGCACTGGAGCGAGCACTTAAGCGTCACCATGGGCCGCTTCTACATCATCCTCTTCTGCCTTGCGGCGTTCCTCATGATCCTGTTCGTGATGAAGAGGACCAGGCTGGGCCTCGAGGTCCGCGCCGTCACCCAGAACCGCGACGTGGCCAGAGCCATGGGCATCGACGCGGGCAGGGTCGACCTGATGTGCTTCATGCTCGGTTCGGGCGTGGCCGGCATGGCCGGGGCAGCGCTCTCGCAGCTGGCCAACGTGGGCCCCAACCTCGGCCAGGGCTACATCGTGGACAGCTTCATGGTGGTGGTCTTCGGCGGAGTTGGGAACCTTTGGGGCACCCTGCTTGGGGGTCTCGTCATCGGCATGGCGACCAAGTTCCTTGAACCCGTAAACGGGGCGATACTGGCCAAGATCCTCATCATGTGCGGCGTGATCCTCTTTATCCAGAGGCACCCCCGGGGGCTCTTCCCCCAGAAGGGGCGGGCCGCGGCGGCGTGAGGCGCCCGCCTGGACCGGCGGGCGCCGCCCGGTTTGCCCGGACGGCCCGAGTCTTCCGCTTAAGGTTATTTCCCGCTTCCCCGGAGCATCCGCCAGTTCCGTTTCCAGGACCCGGCGGTGTTTCCCGGCCGCCCTGATTATTCCGCTCCCTTTTTACCGGCTTTGGCCCGGGTTTCCGGCCACGCCGGATCCGCCGCTGGCCCGGCTGCACGGCAGCAAGCTGGCTGTCCCGTCCGGCTGCCGGGCCTCATTCAGCGGGCCGCGTCTCTGCCGGCAGTTTTTAAACCTCAACCGCAAGGGATTCCGAACAGTGAACCGAGCCTTCGACAGGCCGACCAGGATCTTCTTCGCCGCAACGGCGCTCTTCACGATCGCCGTGGCCGCCGGAGCCCTGCGCCCCGAGGGGTCGGCCCTCTCTGTAGGGCCGCTCACGGTATCGCTGCTGGGCAAGTACATGTGCCTCGCCACCCTGGCTTTGTCCGTGGATCTGGTCTGGGGCTACATGGGGGTGCTGAGCCTGGGGCACGGGGCCTTCTTCGCTTTGGGAGGCTACGCCTTCGGAATGTACCTGATGCGCCATATAGGCTCGAGGGGCGTGTACAGCTCCCAGCTCCCGGACTTCATGGTATCCATCGGATGGGACCGGCTCCCCTGGTACTGGCTCGGGACGGACGTGTTCGCCTACGCGGTCCTCCTGGCGGCCGCGGCCCCCGCGCTCCTCGCGCTCGCGTTCGGGTGGACGGCGTTCAGGAGCAGGGTGTCCGGGGTGTACTTCTCCATCATCTCCCAGGCCATGACCTACGCCCTCATGCTGGCTTTCTTCCTGAACTCCCTTGGTTTCGGCGGCAACAACGGGTTTACCGACTTCAAGGAGATCCTGGGCTTCGAGCTGGCCGCCCGCTCCACTTCCACCTGCCTTTTCTTAGCCTCCGCGTCGCTCATGCTCGCTTTTTACTGGGCCTGCCGCGTCGTGGCAGCATCGCGGCTCGGCCTCTGCGCGCGCGCGGTGCGCGACAACGAGGAACGCGCGCGTTTCGCGGGGTACCGCGTCGAGCGCGTGAAGCTGTTCGTTTTCGTCCTGTCAGCCGCAGCTGCGGGCCTGGCCGGGGCGCTCTACGTGCCTCAGGCGGGAATCATAAACCCCAACAGCTTCGCGCCGCTGTTCTCCATAGAGATCGTCGTGTGCGTGGCGCTGGGGGGCCGCGGGAGGCTCTACGGGGCAGTCGCGGGCGCCTTTCTGGTGAACTGGCTCAAGACCGCCCTGACCGGGCTGATGCCGGGCGCCTGGCTGTTCGTGTTCGGGCTCCTGTTCGTCGCGGTGACCGTGTTCCTGCCCGACGGCGTGGCTGGCTCGGCCGAGAGGCTTTTCGGGGCTGCGGCCCTGAGGCTGAAAGGGGGACGCCGTGGAGCGGAAGCCGGGGCCTGACGGGCCACCCGTGGACTTTGCCGCCTTTCCGGGCGGGCGCGCGTCCGCCTCCGGCCCTCAGGGCGGGGGCGCGACTTCGGGCGCGTCGGAAGGCTCCCCGGCGGGCGCTCCTTCGGGCGAGGCTGGGGCCGCCACGTCACCTTTCGGGGACGGCTGGACGCCCAAGGCCCAGCGGCGCAAGGAGCACGTTCTCCTCTTGGAGGGCATAAGCGTTTCCTTCGACGGCTTCAAGGCCCTGGACGGCCTTTCCCTGTACCTGAAGGAGGGCGAGCTCAGATCCGTCATAGGCCCCAACGGAGCGGGCAAGACCACCATGATGGACGTCATCACCGGTTCCGCGCGCCCCGATTCTGGGGAGGCCTGGTACGCCGGGACAGTCAACCTCCTGGACAAGGACGAGGTCTTCATAGCCCAGGCCGGGGTGTGCAGGAAGTTCCAAAAACCGTCGGTGTTCGAGACCCTCACGGTGTCCCAGAACTTGGAGCTCGCGCTCAAGGCCCCGAAGACCGTCTGGAGCACCTTCCGGGCCAGGCTGTCCGGCGGGGACAGGGACTTCCTGGCGGGGGTGCTGGATCTCACCAGGCTCTCGGGGGAGGCGGGGACCATCGCGGGGGCGCTGTCCCACGGACAGAAGCAGTGGCTGGAGATAGGCATGCTCTTGTCCCAGAAGCCCAGGGTGCTCCTGCTGGACGAGCCGGTGGCCGGCATGACGCCCCAGGAGATAGAGCGGACAGCGGGGCTCTTGGAGAGCCTCCGGGGCCGATGCTCCGTGATACTGGTGGAGCACGACATGGAGTTCGTGCGGGCAGTGGCGAGCGGTGTGACAGTCCTCCACCAGGGCAGGGTGCTCTCCGAGGGGACCATGGACGAAGTCTCGGGCGACCCGAGGGTGGTAGAGGCCTACCTGGGAGGAGCGGCATGCTGAGCGTGGAGGGACTGGTGCAGTGCTACGGCGAGAGCAACATCCTGCGCGGCGCCACCTTCCGGGCGGGGGAGGGGAGAAGGCTGTGCCTCATGGGCCGCAACGGGGTGGGGAAGACCACCTTGATGAAGTGCCTCATGGGCCTTCTCCCCGTCCGCAGGGGCAGGGTGCTCTTCAAGGGAAGGGACGTCACTTCGCTCGCGCCGGAGCGCAGGGCGCGGCTCGGCATAGGGTACGTGCCCCAGGGCCGCCAGATCTTCCCCCTCCTTACCGTGGAGGAGAACCTCAAGACAGGGCTTGCCGCATGCAAGGGAAGGGCCAAGGGGATACCTGAGCCCGTCTACTTCTACTTCCCTGTCCTGAAGGAGATGCTCCGCCGCCGCGGCGGTGATCTCTCGGGCGGCCAGCAGCAGCAGCTGGCCGTGGCCAGGGCGCTCGTGGCCGATCCCGGGCTCCTCATCCTGGACGAGCCCACAGAGGGAGTCCAGCCCAACGTGGTGGATGAGATAGTGGAGATCTTGCGCAGGCTCTCCGCCGAGACCGGGGTAACGGTAGTCCACGTCGAGCAGAAGGTCCCCGTGGCCCGCAAGGCCGGCGACGACTACGCCATCATGGAGCGCGGGGCGGTGGTCGACTCGGGCGAGATGGCGGGACTATCGGAGGAGAAGATCAGGAGCTTTCTGAGCGTCTGACGGTACGTGCCTGACGGCACGCGTCAGGGATTCGCGTTTCAGTTTCAGCGTTAAGTTTCCGGCTTTCGGCAGGGTCAGGTTTTCCGTTCTGTTTTCCGCAAGGTTTTCCGTTCAGGTAGTCTTTCGGTGTAGCCGTTCTGAATTACTGCGCCGCGCTGAATTATTCCGTTCCCTGTCATATTTCCTGACGTCCTTTGCCTTTAAGGGTTTGGGGCTTTTTCCTTCGGCCTTTTCCTTTGCGTCCTTCGGCCTTTTCCCGTGCGTCATTCGGCCTTATCTACTTTGATTCAGCGGTCGCTTTCGGTGCGCCGCCTGCCTCTAAGGAGGGCTTTCTTTTGCTGGCCGCTATCCAGACATACGGAGCGGCGGCGGCGGCGACGCCGGCCGCCGTTTTTCCCGACACTTCCGAGGTCCGGCGCGGGGAGCGCCGCAGTTTTCCCGCAAGCGGAAACGAGTCGGGCCAGGGGGTTTCGGGGGCTTTCGGCGGGATAAGACGCGGCCTCGCTCCGGGCGGGCTTTGCCCGGCCCCGGGCTGCCGCGGCCCCTCGGAGGGATGGCGCGGTCGGCTCAAGCTCTCCTTCGGGGTTTCTGCAGGGGAACGCGGCGGACGCACTGTCCTGGACCGCACCGAGCGTTCCGGGCCCTTGGCCGTGCAGCGCCTCTTTTATCCGGAGGGCCCGGCGCCAGACGGCGTCGTGCCCTGCGAGGCCTACGTGCTCCATCCCCCCGGCGGGCTCGTGACCGGGGACGCGCTCGAGGTGGACGCAGAGTGCGGGCCGGGCGCCAAGGCCCTATTAACGACTCCCGCCGCGTCCAAGTTCTACCGGGCCAAGGAGCGGCCTGGCCTGCAGAGCCAGTCCTTCGCGGGCGCGGCCGCTGGCCCCGGCGCGGAGCTGGAGCACCTGCCGCAGGAGGCGATAGTCTTCAGCGGGGCCAGGGCGCTGCAGGAGACCGTCTACCGGGTCTCGGGGGGAGGGGCGCTCGCGGGCTGGGGGACGGTCCTGTTGGGCCGCGCCGCCGCCGGGGAGTCCGGTGAGAGGGGGAGCTACGAGGAGACGCTCGCGGTCT
>JAIRZX010000048.1 GCA_031267005.1 Deltaproteobacteria bacterium | reverse complement strand
GTGTCCCCTATCTCGCCTTCCCGAAGAGCGGCTCCGGCCTGATACGGGACCGCCTCTCCTTGAGCCCGCGATAGGATATTCGCAGCGAAAGCCATTTGCGTTTGGTTTGCCGACGCTCTCTGGGCGGCCGATGCGGGCGGACGAGAGGGGAGGGGAGGGGAGGGTTTTCGCGCCGGAATCAAGGCTTTGCGGCCGTGACTTCCCCCCGCCGCCTCGTCCGGCGCCGGGAATGCGGCGCGTTCCCCCCCCCGTAGCCGTTCGGCGCGGTTATGGAAATCCGTTCTTTGCCGGACCGTCCGGGCGGGAGGGGCCAGCGGCGCCGCAGGGGCCGATGCGGCCCGAGGCGAGCCCCCCGGGCCCGCCCAGGGTACCGCCCGGACGGCCGCTGGCCATGCCCCGCGCGGCTTCTGGCGACTTGCGCCTTCTCGCGCTTTTTGGCTATAATGCACCGAATACGAGCTACCCCACCAGCCGACGGCATGCGGTCGCCGGGAGCGGCGCCCCGGCGCCCCCCGCCCGCGAGGCCGCCGAAAGGCAAGAGTTTGAAGAAGGCAATCCCCACGATCCTGGCGGCTCTGGCGCTCGCGGGACTGACGTCCTGCGGCGGCCGCATGGACGATTCCGCCATGCGGAGGGCGGCCGCCTCCGTGGCCCGCGACTCCCTGGACAAAAACCTCAAGTACTACCGCCTTGACCCGAAGTTCGAGCAGCAGCTGGGCAAGATGGTGGACACGGAGTTCTCCTCCCTTTCCGCGAAGAAGGAGGACATCCCGATGGAGTTGAACCAGGAAGTCCTCATAAACATAAACAGCTTTTTGAACGACCGCCGCGGCTTCATGACCCGCTCTCTCTCCCGCGGCCAGCGATACATACCCCTCATGAAGGCCATACTCCGCCAGAAGGGCCTTCCCGAGAACCTGGTCTACCTGGCGCTGATAGAAAGCGGCTTCCGGAACGACGCCATTTCGGTGGCCAACGCCGTGGGGCCCTGGCAGTTCATAGCCTCGACTGGCCGCAACTACGGGCTCACGATAGACCAGTGGGTGGACGAGCGGAGGGATCCCGTCAAAGCCACCTACGCCGCCGCCGACTACCTGATCACCCTGCACGACATGTTCAACTCCTGGCCGCTGGCCATAGCCGCCTACAATTCCGGGGAGGGCAAGATCCAGCGCGGGCTCCAGCGGCCCAACGTCGAGAGCTACTGGGACATGTCCCGGGACGGGGGCTTCCTGGCCGCCGAGACCCGCCGCTACGTGCCCAGCTACCTGGCCGCCGCCATCATCGCCCGTGACCCGGGGGCCTACGGCCTCGAAATAGAATGGTCGCCGCCAGACACCTGGGACGAGGTCGTGGTGACCGAGCCCATCCAGCTGATGGCCGCCGCCCAGATGGCCGACACCACCCTCGAACAGATCCAGGACCTTAACCCGCACCTCCGCAAGCTCACCACCCCCCCCAACCTGCCCGAGTTCGTGCTCCGCATCCCGGCCGGCTCCAGGGGGGCCTTCTACCGCAACTACGCCCGGTCCGCCAGCCCCCAGCGCGACGGCGCCATAAAGCTCCACATGGCCTCCCGCGGGGAGACCCTGGAGGCCGCGGCCCGCCGCTACGGCGCCGATCCCGACCTGGTGCGCGAATTCAACGGCCTGACCGGGAACCCCAGGCTGAAAGCGGGCCAGGAGCTTGTCATCCCCGTGGGCGTCCGGAGCCCGGAGCACGCCCTGGCGGGCGTCCGCATCGAGAGCGCGCCCCCGCCCCGGCCCGGCTCTGTCCGCACGGCCGATGCGCGGGTCTCCTCGAGGCCGTCCGCGGCGCCCCCTTCCACGCGGACCACTGCCGCCGCGTCCAGGGTGGTCCTCGCCGAGCCTCCGCCCGCGCGGCCGGCTTCAAGGGAGCCCGCGCCGCCGGCCCCGGCGGTCGCCGCCGCCCGGATCCCCCCGGCCGCCCCCTCCAGGCCCGTGGCCTCGGGCGCCCCCTCCGGGAGGGTAATCCACTCGATAAGCCACGTCGTGCGCCAGGGCGACACGCTCTCGGGCGTGGCGGGGCTTTACGGGGTGGACGTGGAGAGGCTCCGCTCCGACAACCGAGTCTCGGGCAACACCCTCTACGTGGGGCAGATACTGACCGTAAGCTCCAACATACCGCTCCAGGCGCAGTCGCGCCCCAGCTCCCGGAACACCTGGGTCGAGGTCACCCCCGGGGAGACCCTCTACCACACCGTCCAGCGCGGGGAGACCGTGGGGGCCATAGCCGAGCGCTACAGGGTCACCCAGGCGCAGCACCGGGAGCTGAACCGCCTGTCCGGGTACGCCATCCGCGCGGGCCTGCAGCTGTGGGTGGGCACTGGCCCCGCCCCCGACGGGGCCGCAGCCTCACGGGCCGGGCTCGTCGATTACAAGGTCCAGCCCGGAGACACCGTCTCCGCCGTGGCGGAGCGCCACGGCATGAAGGCGGCGGATCTGAAGTCAGCTAACGGCCTGAAGGGCGACGCCATCCGCGTCGGCCAGACGCTCAAGGTGAGGGGCAGGGGCTCTCCCGCCGCGGCCGGCGCCGGCGCCTACGAGGTCAAGGCGGGCGACACCGTGGGCGCCATTGCCTCGCGGCACAGGATCTCCGCCGAGGATCTGAGGAAGCTGAACAACCTTTCCGGCGACGTAATCCGGCCCGGTCAGAAGCTCCGGGTGAGTTCCGAGGAGGCCCCCCGCGCCGAAGCCCCGGCCGCCCCCGCCCCTGCCGCCGCCGAGGGCGCCT
>JAIRZX010000023.1 GCA_031267005.1 Deltaproteobacteria bacterium | reverse complement strand
CAAGCCGGCCCCCGAACCCGCAAAGCCCTCACCTGCTTTCCGGCCGGGGCCAGGGGCCGGAGGCTGGGACATACGCCCCATCCCCCCGAAGAAGCCCAGCGAGCCGGTTGCCGTTTTCGCTCCGGAGCCTCTGGCGGGAGGCCTGAAACGCCGCTATTCCTCCAGCCGCTCCCCGAAACCCGCCCGTGCCAGGGGCCCGCAGTTTCCGCCCGGACTCCTGCTCGCCGTCCTTTCGGCCGCGTACGAACTCCGTAAAGCCCCCCCGTTAGGGCTCAATATCCGCGGCAGCGAAATCATCCACCTCATAAGGAAGGACGCTTCCCTTGAGGACACGGGGTGCTCCGCGTTTGAGATCGCCGCCGCAATCGACCGCCTCAGGGATGCCGGCCTCCTGGCATCTGACATATACCATATGTACTGGATAACGGAGCGCGGTTTGACCGCGCTCAGGCGGTCCGTCCGGGGCCCGCTCCTTAAAAGGCGGCTGGAACCCCTCCTCTGGGAGGGCTTCCCGGCCTTCTTGGAGGTGCCGGATCCGTTGTTGGACGAGGAGGAGTACGGGGAGCCGGACTTCCCCGAGCCCGAAAAGCGGGCGCCGAAGCCGCCCAAGGAGGTTCCCAAGCCCGAGAAGCCGAAATCCCGCCCGCTCGTCGACGCCGCCCTGGACGAGTTCCAATCGGAGGCAGTCCGCGAAATGGAGGACATGATTCTCGAACTGGACCCCGACGGCTTCCAATGCCTGGCCGAGACTGCGGCGCACGACCTTTGGAGCGCCGCCGGGCACGGCCGGAAGCGGGGCAGCCAGCGGCCCTCCGCGGCCGTGGGCCTGACCGCCGGGGAAGCCGAAGGCGGCCTTCGCTGGCTCCAAAACTTCGCGAAGAAGATGAAACGCCGCAACAAAAAGCCCTGGACGCTTTTCCTGTCCGGGAAGTTCGCCCCGGAGGCCATGGTGATCGTCCGCGGACTCCCGGGCCGGGTGACCGTCATGGACGCCAGGGCCATGGCCGAACTCATGTGGCGCAACGGGGTGGGCACCGCTCCCGCCGGGGTCATGGAGGCGAAGGAGTTGGACGGGGACTTCTTCGAATCCCTCTAGGCCCAGGCTCTCGAGTCCACGCGGGCGGCGGCCTTCCCCGCAGAAGGGCGGTCGCGGCCCGGACTCCGGATCCGGACCCCTCGCCCGCGCGGCCCTCCCCGTATCAAGGGAAGGCGCGGCGGGCCGCGGAGGCCTATCCTTCCAAGGCTACGGAGGCCTATCCCTTCGAAGCCGTGGAAGCCGATCCGTACTAAAGAGGAGCCTGCGGGAAGGAGCCGGTGCCCTGGGCTACCTGCCGCCGCCCCTCCGCCTCTGGTCGTCGCTTCCCTGGCCGCCGCCCCGGCGCTGGTCCTGGCGGGCGCCGTCCCTGCGTCCGGACGGGTTCTGGCTTTGGCGGACGCCGTCCCCGCGGCCCCCCCGGCGCTGGTCCTGGCGGACGCCGTCCCCGCGCCCCCCACGCCGCTGGTCCTGGCGGCCGCGCTCCCGCCGGTCATGGCCCCAGCCGTCCCGGCCGCGCTCCCGCCGGTCATGGCGCAAGCCGTCCCGGCCGCGCTCCCGCCGGTCATGGCGCAAGCCCTCGCGCCTGCGGCTACCGTAGCCGCGAACGGCTCCCGCGTGGCGGTCGCGGCTGCCGCGCTCGCCCCGACCCCAGCCGCGTTCGCGGCGCGGCGGCCGACTGTCCCCGCGGCTGTAGCCGCGCTCGCGCCCGTAACCCGGGGCGGCGGCAGGGCCGCCGTCGTAGTCGTATTCGTAGCCGTCGCCCTCGTCTTCGTAATAGTCGTCGCCGTAGTAGTCGATGTCGGAAGAGCCGTAGCCCTCCAGGGTCTCGGCGAGCTCCTGGAAGTCCAGATCCACGTTCACCGAGCCGTCCGGCGAGCGGATGGAGATCCCGCCCGCCTGGGCCAGGGCCTCGCCGGGGCACGCGGCCACGAGGGCCGCGGCCGAGGCCGCTGCGAGGGCTGGCCAAACCCGCCCGGCCAGGGTGGAGCGCTTCATGGTTTCCTCCTTTGGCGCGGGTCCCGGAAAACGGGACCCCTTCGAACATGATAGTAAAGGCGCGGACCCGGGGCAAGGAGACTTGCGGGTCTGCGCCCGCCGTCGGCCCGTCCCGAAACCGCCCCGTCAGGCGGGCCGGCAGGGCGACGGCCGGTACACGGGGGCCCGCTCAGGACGGGTTGGGCACCTTCCGGCCCTCCCCGGCCCGTGGGCAACGGAGCACTCCGGAAGGCACGGGACAGCGCCGCAAACAGTCCTCCAGGCGCAAACGGCCCTCCTGGCCTCCCCGGGTTGGGGAGGCCAGGAGGGCCGCGTGAATTTTTCGGCGTTGTTCCCGGCCGCCCGAGTCGCTTGCGCCAGCCGGCCGCAGTGCTTTCCCGGCTTACGCCCGGGGCCTCCTTCGCCAGGCCCACAACTAAAGTCCGCGCCGAAGCGGGGGACGTCAGCCTTTCGGTTCAGGAACCCTGGCGGGCCGACGGCCCTCCCGCCGTTTCAGAAACCGGGAGGGCCAGACATCAGCAACCGGGATGGCCTGCCGTCAGCGACCGGGCTATCCCGGTGCCAAGGGCCGGGAGATCATTGCTCCCGCCTTCTTCCGGAGCTAGCGGCGGGGCCTCTGCCTCTGGTCGTCTCCCCTGCCGTTTCCGTCGCCTCTGCCGTTGCCGCCGCCGCGCCCGGAACCGACGTTGCCGGGCCCGCCCCTGTGTCCGTCACCGCCACCAACTGCGGGCCCGGGCTTGCCGCCGCCCCTGCGTGGTGGGCCTGCGTGGCCGGGGCCGGGCTTGCCGCCGCCCCTGGGGGGACCGACGTGGCCGGGGCCTGGCTTGCCGCCGCCCCTGCGAGGGGGGCCCACGTGGCCGGGGCCGGGCTTGCCGCCGCCCCTTCGCGGGGGGCCCACGTGGCCGGGGCCGGGCTTGCCGCCGCCCCTGCGCGGGGGGCCCACGTGGCCGGGGCCGGGCTTGCCGCCGCCCCTTCGAGGGGGGCCCACGTGGCCGGGGCCGCCGCGGTGGCGACCGCGACCGGGGCCCTCGTTAATAACGGGGCCCTCGTTAATAATGGTGGTTTCGTTTACGTAGGTGTTGCCGCCATCGTCTTCGGAGGCGCCCGCGATGGCTCCGATCAGGTCTCCTAAGTCGACGCTTATGCCGGCAGTGCCGTCCTCGGACTCCACGTAGAAACCGGTCTGGGCTTCGGCGTTGGAGGGCAAAGCCGCTACGGCCAAGGCCGCCGCGGCCGCTATCGAGAGGTACGCCAGCTTGCGGCGGGCGTTAGGGGAGAGTTTCGACATCTGAGGCCTCCTTATGGCAACCGCCCTGTGGCTTCCAGGCTTTCCTCGGGGCCGACCCCGTCTCCGGGGAGCCCTTAAAGTCTCCGGGGCATATGCCAAAAGGATAGCAAGTCCGGCGCCATGTCCGCAAGGAAAAATTGCGCGAAATGCTTGCGTTTCCGAATCGCGTTGAGCGGCACAGGTTTCGGACGGTCTCCGGTTACGTCTCCCCCCTCCCGGGGGCAATCCGAACGCGTTCCGCAAGGCGAGCATGTTACCCGCCCGGATAGTTTTAGCCCGGAAAACGGGTAGAGCTTACCCGCTCCGCCCGAAAGCGGCCCTCCGGCCCTGAGCCCCGCCGGCCGCGCGGCACTGGCGACCGTAGCTGGGTCCGCGGCCCGGGCGGGTCGGTCAAGCGTCGAGGGCAGTGCGGGCCGACCGGCCCGGGCGAGCGTAACACGCGTAGCTGGCCGAACGGCCCGGGCGAGCGTAGCGGGCCGAGCGGGCAACTGGCCTTGGCGCTTCACCCCCACCCGCACGACCCGAGGAGCGTTTTCCAGCCGCGCTGCAAGAGGCATGTTTTCCAGCAACGCTTACGCTGCCTTGCCCGGCGGGCGCGGCCCGCCGGGAACTCCTGCTCCTCAGCAATGGAGCAGGGGCGAGCCGCGCTGAGGCTTTTGGGTTAGTTCCGGCTACCGGCGGGGGCTCCTCTGATGGTCTCCGCCGCCGTTTAGGCCGTTAGCGCGGCCTGAGTCGCCTTTGGCGGGTCCGGGGCCGTGGCCGCCTCCGACAGAGGGGCCGGGCTTGCCGGGACGCTGGGGAGGCGGGCCCACGTGGCCGGGTCCGGGGACGGGCTTGCCGGGACGCTGGGGGGGCGGCCCCACGTGGCCGGGTCCGGGCTTGCCGGGGCGGGGGGGCGGCGGGCCCACGTGGCCGGGTCCGGGCATGCCGGGGCGGCGGGCGGGCCTGGCCGCCTCG
>JAIRZX010000011.1 GCA_031267005.1 Deltaproteobacteria bacterium | reverse complement strand
GTCAGACAAGTGCTTAAGCGAGCTGTGGGAGAAGGACGTAGCGGGCCCCTTGCTGGCATTTCGGCACGGGAAACCTTAGCCTGCCGGAAGTACGGAACAATCGGCCCGTTATCGCGTTTGGCGTTTCATGATTAGCGCTTCGCGGTAAGATACGGAGCGCCTGGCGCCCCTGCCGCGACCGGCCCGAAAGGGGAGCGGGGCGACGCGGGGGAGGAGGGCGACGCGCGTGACAGGGGCAGGCCAACGCGCATGCTCTTTCCTTAAGGAAGCCGGGGGCCGGGGAGCGCCGGTTTCCGGGAACGCGTGCCGGAGGCGGTTCGCGGGCGGGCCCGCGGGGCTTTCCCGCCTCCCGAAAGCTGCTCGCGGGCTTCGGGCGCTACTCCCGGCCTTCCCACCAGGCGGGGAACTCCCGGTCTTCGCCCGCCACCTTCACGCGCTCGCCCATGAGCGGAGTCATGAGGTTCACGCCCCGGTCCCTGGCGGCCTTCCTCGCCCGCACCAGCGGATCGTCCCAGTCGTGGTAGGAGATGCTGTATTTGGAGTTGTGGACCGGGACCGTGCCCTTGGCGTTCAGATCGAGCGCCGCCTGCACGGTTTCTTCCGGGGACAGGTGGATGTCGCGCCAGCCCAGATCGTACTGGCCGTCCTCCAGGAACGCCAGGTCGAAGCCGCCCCACTTCGTTCCGAGCGCGGCGAAGTGCCGCCCGTAGCCCCCGTCCCCGCTGTAGAAGAGGCGCTTTCCGCCCGCCTCGACGACGAAGGAGGCCCAGAGGGACTGGTTCCACTTTAGCCCCCTCCCGGAGAAGTGCCGGGCGGTCTCGACGGCTATCCTCACCCCTTCCTCGGGCTCGAAGACGTCCCCCCAGTCCCCCTCGACAATCTTCTCGGGAGGGTAGCCCCAGCGCTCCAGGTGCGCCCCCACTCCCAGGCCGCATACCACCTTGCCCACCCTGGGCATTATCGCCTTGAGCGTTTTGTGGTCCACGTGGTCGTGGTGGTCGTGGGACAGGAGCACGTAGTCTATCCTGTCCGGGAGATCCTCCGGGCCGTAGGAGTGGGTCCCCCCGTACGTCTTCACCGCGAAGGGGATAGGCGATATCCCGCCCGCGAAGACCGGATCCACCAGGAAGGTCCTGCCCCCCAGGACTATCAGGAAATTGGAGTGGCCGAACCACACGAATTCCCCGTCGGGGAGGTTTTTCAGATCCGTCTCGACCACGGGGAGCGGGTCCTTCGGGGCCGTCCGGTCGCCCCTGAAGAAGAAGTCGAAGCGGCCGCGGGGGCTTTCCGCGCTCGTGTCCCTGGCTGGCTCCAGGTTCCTGAATTCGCCGTCCCGCCAGTTCGGGGAGCGCTCGATCCTGGCCAGCCTTTCGCCCTGCGGAAGGGCCCCGAACCTGGCGGAGCGCAGGTAGAGGCTTCCCCCGCAAACGGACAGGACGGCCAGGCCGGCCACGACGCCCACGATCAGCAACAGCATTCGAACCAGCCGCCTTTTCCCGTTCTTCCCGGCTTTCCGGGGTATCCCTCCCGCCTCGGCCTTCATTCCGCAGACTCCCGGCTCCCCGCCGTGGACGGTCTCCCCGCCGGGCTCCGGATCCGCGCCGGGGCCGTTCTCGGCGCAGGATGGCGGGGCCGGGGCCTCCTTCGCGGCCGGTTGAGGCGCCGCTTCCGGTCCCGCTGGCGGTTCAGGGACCCCTGCCGGGCCGGACGGGCTTTTCCTGGAGGCCTCCAGGGCGCAGGGGACGCTCCCGGCCGCGGCGGCAGGCGTTTTCCGGCCGTCCCCGCAAGAGTCCTCCGCGGCGCGGGCTCCAGCCGGGCCGCCTGTCCCGGAGGGGGTCCCGGGCGCGTATTCCGATGCCATTTGGGTTTCTTCCTGTCCCGGACCGCGTTAATAGGCTGGCGGCCCCGACGGAGGCGCCACGTGGGCGCCTGAATCCATTTCAGGCGGGACGTGGAGGACCTCTGGGCGACCGGGGCAGATCCCGGACTGGTCCGGGGGCTGCCCCCGGCGTCCTCGTGGGCGTCCGGGGCCCGCTTCGTGGACGGTCAAGGGGGTTGAAGGGCCTTGCGGCCATCGGGGATGATAGCACATTTCTGCGTTGATCGAAGCCGGAGCGGAGCGGCGGAGCTGCGGGCGCGAGGGGCGCCTTTCGGGACCCCGGCCGGGACGCTTAGGGGGTTGGTCCCGCGCGGCGCCCCTGACCCGGATCCGCTTCGGCAGTGTCCGGGGCGACGGGCCTAGGCCGCTGCGTCCCCTGCCAGCGGCGGCGGGGCGGGCAGCCCCCGGGATTCGGGCCCGCTGCGATGAAATTTTTGCTTGACAGCCGCGCCGGTTTACGCTTATCTTGATCCAATCAGGCCCAGCGCCCCGGCGCTCGGGCCTCCGGCTTGCGGCCTCACCGCCGTTGGCGACAATATCACGGCTGATCTTCTTACCGAACGAAGGCTGAACCCCCGGTCCCCGGACCGAGGCTTCAGTCTTTTTTTTTGCCCTCCGCCCCGCTCCGGGGCCTCAACCGGCCTCAACCGGCCTCATCCGGCCTCAACCGGCCTCAACCGGCCTCAACCGGCCTCAACCGGCCTCAACCGGCCTCAACCGGCCTCAACCGGCCTCAACCGGCCTCAACCGGCCTCAACCGGCCTCAACCGG
>JAIRZX010000737.1 GCA_031267005.1 Deltaproteobacteria bacterium | reverse complement strand
GGTAAAATATCTGGCATGATTATTGACGCCTCTGTAACGCGCCCTCACCGAAAATATCGATTTATCCGCGAAGGGTAAGGCGGCAAGAGAATACAATCTGCCGAAGCAAGGCCCGAGGCCTGCTTCCCCCTTTGCCCGGGGGCAGTCCCCGCAAAGCGGCTTTGTCCTGACATACGTCTGCCTTATTGCCGTAAAGTTCCAAAGGGAGAGGCGCGGACTCGTCTATTGGAACAGACACCCCAAGGGGAGCGCGCCCGCCTGTCCCCGTCAGCCGCGCGGCCTCGCAGAAAGCCTCATTGCGAGGGCGGGAGCGGGCGGCGCCGGGCCGGGCGATTTTCCCGTTTCGGGGCATCCGTCAATCGGGAGGCTGGCTCCTTCCCCCGGAAAATGATTCGGACGGAGAGCCTGGCTCCTGAAGCCGCGCCCGCTAAATGATACGCCGAAAGTTCGGACGACAGCCCTGCGGGCTTTCCGGGCGGATTCGCAGCGCTCCCGGCGGAATAGCCCCGGCCGGGTTCAGGATCGGACGCGACTTAGGCGGCGGAGCCCTGGAGTTCAGAGGGCGAGGTAGTCCGCCCTGCGCCCTGGCCCGCCGGAGTCGGGGCCGGAGCCAAGGCCAAGCTGCGCCTTCAGTCGCGAGGACACGCTTTCCTCCGGCGCCGGCCGGAAGCGCGGCTCCGGGTCATCCGCAGTTGCCGGGGCGAGCCCGTTTGCTCTTACGCGTGAGACGCCGGAGCGGCCGGCTTTGCCCCGGGGGATCCCCTCCCGCCCCCGTTTCGGCGGCGCCGCCCTTCGATGGGCCGCCCCTGCGGGAACGGAACCCGCTCCCGGACCGCTTCCCCGCCCTTGCGACGCTCTCGGTCCCGCCCGCAGGCTCGCGGAAGCAAGGCCGTGCCTTTCCGGCTTCCGGGATTGTTGCGCCCTACGCCCAGCCGCCCTGTTCCCTCCCCGAACCCCCAGTCCGCGTCCTGGCGGCGTCCGCCCCGTCCCGTCCCGGCCACGTCTATGTCCCTGTTCCCGCTTCCCTCTGAACGGCGGCTGATTGGCGGCGACTTGCATTCGGCGGCGGAAAGCGGCAGAGGCCGCCCGCTTGCCGCCATCCGGATCCGCGAGCTCCCGGCCCGCCTTTTTCAATATTCCCTTGCCGCCATGCGCAGTCCGCCCCCCCCTTTCGCCGGGCCCTCCGGGAGCTTCCGAGGGGCGGGGAGAGGCGGCGTTTCGCCGGGCGACTGGGGCCAGCTGGCAAAGCGGCCGCTGCCGCCGGCCGCGGCGGAGAGGACGGCGAGCGTGAAGCCCCCCAGTCGGTCTTGCCGCGACATCTCGCGCCCGGCCCGCAGCCTCGACCAAGACGTCCGCCGTGTCCGTCATTTGCGCGGCTTTCCGTTCGCTCGGGAGGGAAAGCGGCGCCAGGGGCAGGGAGCCGGAGCCGTCCTCGGCCCCAACCGGCGCGTATGCCGAAACTCCGAACACTCGTCCTGCAGGCCCGGGAGAAGCCCGTCCCGGCAGGCCGGCCCAGCGCGCCCGGCTCCCGGCCCCGCCTTAAGGGCCCCCTCTCGCATGCCGACAAGGCCGTGCCGGGGAACTCCAGAGCCGCCCCCGGCCGAGCCTTTCCGGGCCGCAAGCCAGCCGTCCGGCGGGAGCCCCTGGAGCCTGGCCCGTCGGACGCCTGGCGGGGAAAGGAAAGTCCCCCGGCACACCCGCCGGGAGCGCTTAGGGCTCCAATTACGGGAACGGGGCTATGGCAGGGGTCAGGCGGGATTTCGCTTAAGGCGCCGCCACAGTTAAGGCTGGGCCGCGATCGGACTCCCCGCGGGCCTCCTTGGCTCCCCACCCAGTTTCTCTCCGCTCTGGGGCGGGCTCCCCGAACGCTCGCGACGCGGCCAAGGCATCGGCAGACGTTCCTCCGGCTTCCGTCCTTCCGCCCGCCTCCGGCAAGGTCCAATCGGGACGCCGGGGAGGGTGGTCCGATCTCCGTTCTGAGGCGGCAGAGTCCTGGCAAGGAGGGAGCGGGGGACGGGTCGGGGACGGAAGAAGCGGGGCGAAGTTGGAGGCAGAGGCCGTGAAAGCGCAGTTTCATGGAGGGCGTGGCGGGGCGGCGGCGGGGGTTTCCGGAGGCGGGGCCTGCCCTTCGCTGTAGGAGGCTTAAGCGGGATGGCTAACCCCGAGCCTCCTCAAGCCTGGAGACGACGGGATGGGACTGGGCTCCGACGGAAGGCGCGCGAAGCCGCGCCGCGCAAAGGAGCAGCTTAGCTCAGCTAAGGCAGGGCTCTGCCGGGAGCGGGGGATGGCTCCCGCTTTCGCCGCGAACCAGCGTCCCTCTGCGTCACCCCGTAACCACGCGTGCGCGCGCCGGTTGATTAGGTTTCCGGGCTAATCCCTCGCCCCCGACAATCGCGGCGAGGCGATCGATGTCCCGGAGCGAAGCCTGGCAACTGAAACTGGATGCCGAATCCCCCTCCCCGGCGGAGGGCTGGCGGCGTCTGGCTCCCGATTTCGCAATTTCCGCCGCGCGGCGGAGAAACCGCGTCAGGCACCGTTTGGGCCTTTAGCGTCCCCTGTGTCGACGAAGCGCGCCGCGACCTGCGTTCTGCCGCGTATGGCCACGGCGAGGCAAATTACTTCCCAGCGGGCGGCCCTGTAGGGTCCGGCGTAGTCCCTGCGCCTTATCTGATCTTCGGC
>JAIRZX010000735.1 GCA_031267005.1 Deltaproteobacteria bacterium | reverse complement strand
ACAAATATTTAAGCACTTTAACAGAAAAATTTCCCTCCGCCGTTTTGCAAAAGAACTCCGACGAACTGGCCAGCTTGTTCCATGACCTTTTAGTCTCAATCTCGTACCACCAGCACCCGACAGCCAAGCAAACCGGGCAACTTGACGATTTCGTTGAAAACCCAGAAACCGAAAATTTTTACCACGGGATTATCCACGGCTCCCTCCTGTCCGCCGGTTTTAAAGTCCTGAGCGAAGTGCCCGGGGGCGGGGGGAGGCCGGACATCGCCTTGTTCCTCCATAACGGTGTCTGCGTTGTAATAGAGCTGAAACACCGCCATGCCGTCAAAACCGCATGCAAGGAAGGCGCGGGCGCTGAAGCCGATCGGAAGCTCGCGGAAGACGCGGCAAGAGAGAATGATCTGGACGCCGCCCTGGACGCCGCCGAAGCCCAGATAAGGAACATGGACTACGCCGGTCCCTTCAGGGCCGCAGGGTACAAGGTAATTTGCCTTGCCGTGGCCGTCCGGGGCAGGACCGAGGTCGCCGCGCGTTTCGTCGAAACCTGAAGCCGCCGACGCCCGGGCCGGCTCCCGGCGCTACCCCGTCGCCGCGAGGCGGGAACGCCCGGGCCGCGCCCGGACGCGGGCTCGCCGGCCGCCCGGAACATCGATCAGCGAGTCCAGTTCCCGCAACCCGGACCGGACCCGCCCCCCTCCTGGCGGCTTGGCTGGCGGGCGCGATCAGCTGCCGGGCCCGGCTTCGCCGGTACGGACCGTCCGGGACAGGGGGTCCGCTCCTCTGCCGTTCCCGGCGGGGCCAAACCGTCGGCAAGCCTCGCGGGACGGCCGTCCGGCGCGGAGGGACGGAGGGAAGGGAGGCAGGCGGGGACGTCGGCGCGGTTCTGCCTTGACGGGGCGGGGAAGGGCCCTTTCTTCCCCCGGGCTTTCGGCCGCGTCGGCATCCGGGAGCGAGCGCCCTCCGGACGCGGGCAGGGCTATTCCCCCCGGACCGGTTACATCCCGGGGCCGCCGCCCTGCCCCCGGAATCCCGGACCGGGACCGGGATCGGGATAAGGCCCGGGGGCGGGCGCGGGATCCCGGGGCCTTAATTGCCGCCGGGGCGCCGCCGTCCGGGGGCCGGGTACCGGGTACCGGCTCCGGGGCGACGGGGGGGGGGTACGGGGAGGAACGGTCCGGGAAGGGACCCGGGACCGGCGCGAACTCCCGGGGGGGCGGCCAAACCGTCCGGGGGCAAACGCCGGAGAGCGCCTTTCCAGGTCCGTCGGCCGCCCCCCGGAGAGGGCGCGGCCGAGTGCAAGCCCGAGTTCCGGGGTCTCCGCGGGCGGGACCCCCCGCTCGCGGGCCGACCTCCAGCCCCCCAGCGGGAACTCGTCCGGCCCGCGCAGGGAGACTGAGCGTCCCGTCCCGGCCCCGAGCCGCAGGGCGGCGGAAAGCCCGGCGTCGCTCCCCATGTCGAAGAGGCAACCGAAACCCGCACCCGCCCCTCCGGTCCCGCCGGGGCCCGGGCCGAACAGCGCCGCCGCGGTCGCTCAGGCCCGGCACCGCCCAAATGGCCGCCGAAGGCCGCGAAGGCCCCCGCGAAGTCCGGCCCGCCGCACAGGGCGGGCTTGGCCCCGGCGCCCTCCGTCGAGACGGGGGAGTCGGCGAGGCTCCCGAGGCCGCCGCTCCCGAAGACGAAAAGCAGGGCTCCCCCGTTCCCTAAGGCGGGCTCCAGTCCGCGGGGCGTGAAAAACGGCGGCCCGGGCGCCGGCCAGAGGTTCACGCCGCCGGGCCGGGCCAGCTTCCGGCGCCGCGCCAAAAAGCCGGGGGGGCCGCAGGGGGCGGCCCCTCCCCGCTTCTCCCGGGCCAGGCGGAGCGGGGCGGAGAGCTCGCCGTCGGAATCGCCCAGGCAATCGACGCGGAACCCGCAGCCGACGAAGGAAGGGCCGCCGCCGCCCTCCGGCAGGCGCCAGGCGTCCCCGCCGCGCTCCTCCGGCGCGAAGCCCGGAAGCTCCGCCCGCCCGGGCTCCCAGGCCCCGCAAAGGCGGAGGCGGAGGCGGACTCGGAGGCGGTCCCGCCCGGCCCCCCCTTCCCTCAACCCGGGACCAGGCGCCTGATCAGTTCCGACGCCAGGCCCCCCGGGGCCCTGCGGACGGGGGAAGACAGGGCTGGGAAAACGGCGGCAGAGCCTCCATTTTCCTGCGGCGGCTGGGCCGTCCCCCGCTCCATACGCCGCGCCGGGCGCCCTTCCGTCCTCCAGGCCCCCGCCGGCCCCGACGTGGTTTCGCCGAAAACCGGCCCGGCCGGAATCCCCCGCCTTGCCCCCGGGCAGGGACAAGGCCCCGCCTTCCGGAGCTACAGAGAATCCGGGCGCCCTTTAACCTCAGCTTCCCCGGCGCGCGTCATCTCCGGGAGCCCGTCCGCCAGAAAGGCCGCGGCCCCCGCCGTGCCTGCCGAGGCCAGTCGCGCGAACGCCTCCTTGCGGGCGTCGCCGCAGACGCCGGGCGCGCTCTTGAACCCGTCGTCGCCCTCAAGCGGGGCGCGCGCGGCTGCCTAAACCTGGATTGGGACTCGCGGCCCGAAATATGGTAAAATGATTTTTTTGAACGCGGGGGCATCATGCCTGCCCCCGTTTGTCGGCTCGAACGCGGCAGGGCTTCAAGCCGGTTAAACGCCCCGCCCCGGGGAGATCGGACATGGAACAGAAACCGTTGCTTATCGGGAGTCCGTCCTTTAAGAAAATCATACAGCGAAATCAGCTTTACGCAGACAAGACCGAATATATCCACAAAATGCTGAATGCTTTCGATTGCTGTTTCCTGTCAAGGCCCAGGCGCTTCGGCAAGACGCTTTTGCTCGACACCATATCCGAGCTGTTCCAAGGCGACCGGGAACTCTTCAGGGACCTGTGGATCGGCGCCC
>JAIRZX010000266.1 GCA_031267005.1 Deltaproteobacteria bacterium | reverse complement strand
GACTTACATATCGCGCCGTCTCCGGACGGAGCGGCGGGACTTATTTTCAAGGCAAGCCGTTCGGCTCGTTGCGCCGGGGCTTTTCCCGAAGACCTCGCTGGCGGGTTCGTCCCCGCGCGGGCCCGCGGGGGGGGACAGCCGGAGGGGCGCGTCTGGGTTCTGCCGCGTCGCTTTAAGAGAGCGCGGTCACGGGGAGTCTTGCGCCTCGGAGAGGCCGCAAGGGAACAAACGGGCGTTAACGGGCGGAACAAGCTCTGAAAGCGGCAAAGGGAAATCCGCGAGGGACGGCTGGCGGGTGACAGCGGCAAGGGGGAAAGCCGCGAGTAACTTAAGCGGGGGTTCTTCGGGAATGTGAAAGCCGCGCCGGACGAAAGCCGGTGGGCCGCGGCGCGGGAAGCGCGGGAAGACACTGGGCGCGAAAGAAATCGGTCTGCGGTCGGGAAGGCCGCAGTCAGCGAAAGAGGGCGGCGAGCGTCTTGCTGGGCCGGGGCCGCTGAAGCGGGGGAGCGCGGTGTTCCGCAAATCCCGGGGAACCCGCCGCGATCGGGATAGCGGGGGAATGCTCTTTCCATGGCGCCGCGGGAGGCTTGGAAATCTTATCTGAGCCGCCCCAGCGGCGACCCGGAGCTGCAGCTCCCCGCCCGGGAGGGCCAAGCCGGGCGCGGGGCTTCCCTGAAAGGGACGGCGGCGCGCACGTCGGCTCCCGCCTCGGTCCGGGAGCGGCGCGCCCAGCGGCGGGCGGGGAAGCCCTCGGGGCCGTCCCATTAATGCCGCCCGGTCCGCCCGCACGCAGAGGGCCGCCGCCCCGTCGGGGTTGCTTGAGCGTTACCGGCCTTCCGGGCGGCGGCCCGCCCCGGCCGGAGCGATCCGGGGCGCCTTTCCGGCGCTCCGGGTCCGCGCCCGCCCCGGCTTCCGGGCGTACTGGCCCTGGATGCCGACGGAGCCATAACCTGTCCGCTGAGCAGCCCGTGCGGCCCGGGCGAGCGTGCCCGCCCGGACCGAAAGGGGACGGAGGAGGCGCAGACATGAGGATACACGTAAAGGTATTCGCGATACTCGTATGCATAGTGGCGGCTATCATCATGCTCACGGTCATGACGAGCCTCTTCTTCGCCCGCTCCGGGGTCGAGGAGACGGTGGTGACGCAGATTGGCGTGATAGGCAGGCTCGGCGAGAAGCTGGTGTCGGATCAGTTCGAGCTGTTCCGCTGGCAGACCGACACCATCGGCGAGCACCTGACACACGCCGACAGGGGGGCGCTCCCCTTCATGCTGGACCAGGAACTTAAGTTGTTCCCAGGCTTCATAGGGGCCGCCGCCTTCCGCCGGGAGGTGGTGGTCGCGCGGGCCGGCAGGGAGCCGCCCCCGGCGTCCCTGGCGCGCGACGACTGCATGAGGGCCGCCGCTTCCGGGCGGCGCTACATCACGAACACCACGTTCTCCCCTAAGGGGGAGCTGGTCTTCTACTACTGCGCCCCCGTAAACTCCCGGATGGCCCTGGCCGTCACCGTGCCGGGGATGTACTTTTCGGATCTCCTGGACGACTTCCCCATCTGGCAGACGGGCTCGCTTTACGTCCTGGACAGCGAGGGCACGGTCATAGCCAACATGCGCAAGGACATGGTGCTCACGCGCTACAACTCCACGGTGGATCCCGGCGACGGGCGCGACGTTGTCACCTCCGGGGAGCACACCCGCAAGATGATAAAGGGGGGCGGGGGGGTGGGGAGCTACTACCTGGAGGGCAAGATGCGCCTGGCGGTCTGGCTCCCCGTGACGGGCAACGACCGCGGCTGGGTATTCGGGGTCTCTGCCCCGCTGAACGAGAGCCCGCTGGGGCACCTCTACCGGGGCTTCGTACTGATGGGGCTCACCTTCCTGTGCTTCGGGGTGGGGGCCGCGTTCTTCTCCTCGTCGTTCATAAGTCGGCAGTTCGAGCTCATCAACCGCCAGAACGAGCACCTGGCGGAGATGAACGAGATAGCCGAGGCGGCCTCGGACTCCAAGACGGCGTTTCTGGCCAACATGTCCCACGAGATGAGGACGCCCTTAAACGCCATCGTGGGCTTCTCGGAGCTGATGCTGAACGGCACCACCCTCCCCGAGGAGCGCGAGGGCAACATGAGGAAGATCCACACGGCGGGCGTGACGCTCCTCGGCATCGTGAACGACATCCTGGACATCTCCAAGATCGAGTCCGGCAAGTTCGAGATGGTCCCGGTCGAGTACGACGTGGCGAGCGTCATAAACGACACCGTCACGGTCAACATGATCCGCATAGGCGAGAAGGACATCCAGTTCAAGCTGTCGATAGACCCCCACCTGCCTGCCAGGCTCAAGGGGGACGAGCTCCGGATAAAGCAGATCTGCAACAATTTCCTCTCCAACGCCTTCAAGTACACCCGCCACGGCACGGTGGAGCTGAAGGTCGGCTCCACGGTGAACGGCGAGGACGTCTGGCTCATGATAAGCGTCCGGGACACCGGCATCGGCATCAAGCGCGAGGACATAGCCAAGCTCTTCTCCGCCTACAACCAGGTTGACACCAAGAGCAACCGCCTGATCGAGGGCACCGGGCTGGGCCTCTCCATCGCCAAGAAGATGGCCCAGATCATGGGCGGGACCATAGACGTCGAGTCCGAGTACGGCGTGGGCTCCACCTTCACGGCCACCGTGCGGCAGGGCTTCGTCTCCGACTCCGAGATAAGCGAGGACGAGCGCAAGGCGCTGGAGGGGTTCCGCTTCAGCGACAAGAGGAGCGCCATGGGGAACCGCCTGGCCCTGAGGCCGCTCCCCTACGCCAGGGTCCTCATCGTGGACGACGTGCAGACCAACCTGGACGTGGCCAGGGGGATGCTCAAGCCCTACGGCATGAAGATAGACTGCGTGACCAGCGGGGCCCAGGCGGTGTCGCTCATAAGGAAGGCCCAGACCCTCTACGACGCCGTCCTGATGGACCACATGATGCCGGAGATGGACGGGATCGAGGCCGCGCGGATCATCCGCCAGGAGATAGGCACCGACTACGCCCGCCGGATCCCCATCATCGCGCTTACCGCGAACGCGATAATAGGCAACGAGGAGATGTTCCTCGCCAGCGGCTTCCAGGCCTACCTGGCCAAGCCCATAAACATGGAGGCGGTCGACCGGGTATTCCAGATCTGGGTGAGGGACAAGGACAAGGAGGCCGCGTACGCCGCCGCCGAGGCCGCGAAGGCGACGGAGGCAGGAGCAGGGCCCCGGGCATCCGGGGGGGGCGGCGCCCCCCGCGGCGCGGGGCCGGCGCCCGCCGCTCCGGAAGGGGGCGCGGGCAAGCCGGGAGC
>JAIRZX010000717.1 GCA_031267005.1 Deltaproteobacteria bacterium | reverse complement strand
GGCGGCCTGAGATATTCTATTTTTAGCGAGTCTTCTGCCTGCCTCCTTGCCGCCAAGTTCCGGTCCGGGACGAGAGGCGAGTGTTTCCGAAGCGGAATCGACCTTTGGGACGGTGGCGTCTGCGGCGACGCGCCGGAGGTTGCGGAACCTGACTTGTCCGGGGCCCGGCGTTCCCGAACCCCGCCGTCGGGGGTCTCCCGCTGGGTGAAGGGGTGTCCCCCGGGTTCAGTATTCCGTCGCCCCCGGGGGCGCGCCGCCTTGGCGCTTCCGCTTAAAGCAGTTCCGGCGGCGCTATGCGCCAAAATCGACGCTGGACGCCGGAGCGGACCGGACCGTTTGGCTGACGCTTGGCGGGCATGGTAAAGTTAAGACGGCCAGCTCTGAAGGGCCACCGGGCTTCTTTGGGCCGGCAAATGCCCGGCAAAGAGCCTTTTGCGCCGGAGGCGGCATTATGGTACTCTCTATCTTCAAGGAGGCGTAATACCCGTGTCCGATCCAAATGACGCAGCGCTTCACGGCCCTTTCGACGGCCTTGCCGACGTTTCTGGGCAGGGAGGAATCTGGGCGGCGATCCATAAATCCCTTCAGGCCCCGAATTCAGCCGAAAAGGCTCTCGTTCTCAAGGAGTTTGCCCAAGCCCTCAAAGAAGCCGCGCCCGAGGCCCAGGCAACGGAAGGCGTCCAGGCTCCCAAGAAATCAGTGTCAGTGGAGACGTTGTCCGCTCGAATCTCAATGCTGATTTGGTTCATTGGGGTGTTCGCTGGCCTTCTCATTGCTGTTGTCATAGGGTTTATGGCGTTCAACCAAAGCAACGTGGGGCGCCTGGATGCCAGAATAGGCGGCCTGGAAGATAAGGTTGAAGCCAGGATAGGTGGCCTGGAAGCTAAGATGGAAGCCAGGATAGGTGGCCTGGAAGCCAGGATAGGTGGCCTGGAAGCTAAGATGGAAGCCAGGATAGGTGGCCTGGAAGCTAAGACTGATGCCAGGATGGGTAGCCTCGACGCCAGGATGGACAAATTTTATGGCATACTCATGGATTTGCAAAAGGATATTGCAAAAATGCAGGCTTCCCAGGACGAAATTAAGGCTTCCCTAAACCGGTAGCTTTCCTCCGGCAAGGATCGGCATATTGCCCTTCCTTCGAAATGCTCCACTCCCCCCTCGTCCCGGGGATACCGCACGGACAGGAAGTTCCGGCGACCGGCTTGCGGGCGGACCGACGCTCCCTGGGAACCTCCTGTCCTTCAGGACCGGCAATCGCCAGCGTTCATCGTGACGATCCCTGCGGCGAGCGCGGCCTCCCTGGCCCGCTTCTAACCCTGGCGCTCGCCGGGGCCGGGGAGAGCCGTCTACTTCCGGGCCCGCTTGGCAACTGCCGGCTTCGCCGCCACGCCTCGGTCGCCGCCGATTCGCTTTTGGCCGGGGAGGCCTGCGGCCGGGGAGCCCGGAACTGCTGCCGTCCTTCCGGCAGCGAACGCGCCCTGGAAACGGACGGGGCGCAAGGCCTTAACGACCCGCGCGCAAGGCTTTCCGTCCGCCTGGGCTGAACGCCCCCATGGCTCATTCCGAAGCCCGCCCCTTTCGCCGGCCCTTTCCGGAGCTTGCGGCCGGTACCCTCCCGGCTCCGGGAAAAGGCTTTCCCGGCAACCGACCGGCCGTTAAGGAACCGGCGCCTCCGCTCCCGGACCCCCGGCGAAACTCCGGCGGCCCGCCGGCGGCTCTGAGGCCCGCGGCGGCTCCGGAACGGCGCCAAGGCGTTTCGCTTCCGGGCGGGGCAACCGGACGTCTTAGCTCCCCCGCGCTCGCCCCCGACGCGCGGACGGCGGCCGCCGCCGGACATGGCGGCCAGTCCGGATGGGCCTCCACCCTTGAAATTATTGGAGAAAATCAGGGTTTTGTAAAACTTGGGACGGCAAAGCGATACCGGCCGCAAGAACTCCTGCGCCTTGGATAGAGAGAGCGCGGGACACGCTCCAAAAAAACGTCGCGGGCCAGGAACCCGGCGCGCCGCGCGCGCCGCCGCAAAGGCGGGGCCGCCGGCAAGGGTTCCGCAGCTTCGGCTGGGACCGGGCCTCCCGAGTATCGCGATTAGCAAACCTTGATTCCGCTGCGAAAACCCATCAGCCCCCTTCGAAGCCGAACGCTCCAAGAAAAAGTGGACGGCCGCAGCTCCCCTGGCGCGGGGGACGATTCGGTCAGCATAATTTATCCGGGCAAAGCTCCGCCGTTGCTGACCCCTCAACTGGGCTGGCGACCCGAGACATTCTATTTTTAGCGAGTGTCCTGTCTGCCTCCTTACTGTCAAGTTCCGGTCCGGGTTGCCGGGCTTCCTGGCTGCAAGGCCGTTGTCCCTGATACGCGCGCCCACCCGGACTCTCAGGCCAGCAGCATGAGTCTGGCACTGGATCCGGAACTTGCTGATCTTCATGGTGTTCGAGCCGGCCGGCTTCACCTGGTTCGCGGCGTCCACCTTGCGTTTCCCCCGGCGCCTCGCCCTGCCGCCCTTCCGGGCCCTTTTCCTCCCGCCCGCGGCGCCGCTGCGTTGCTTGGCCAGCGCCGCGTTTTCCGAACGCCCGTTCCAGGCGCGGTTCATGGCGGCCTCGAGGCTTGCCAGGCCGCGCCCCGTCCCGCAGGCGCTCCGCGACCATGAGCTTCAGTGGGCACCGCCGCTTGCACCGGCAGGCCGCGCAGGCGGCACAGCCATACGGACGTTTGCGGCGTCCGGGCGTTTCACGCCCGCTTCCGGTTCTGATGCGCCGCAATCCTCCGCTTCCAGTTCGGAGGCCCCGGGCCCGCCCGGAGGCAGGGCCGCCTTCCGGGGGACGGAGCCAGCCCGGCCGTCAAGCCAGTCCGGAAAACCGGGCCGGACGGACGGGCCCGAGGCCGGACCGGATGGACCGTCCCGCCGACATCGCGCCAGATCCCGCCGATCCGGCCCTGGCTGTTGAAACGGCCTTTTTTAGACACTATCCTGCAAAGGCGCGCACGTCCGCGCCGCGACGAGGGAAGTGCCCTCCGGGCGGGCGAATTTTTTGGCCCGATACGCCGAAGCGAGGTTGCCTTTGACCGAAAACCCTAACTACCACGCGCCGGAGGCCGCCTTCGCGCGGGATCCCGCGCGGAACTTCCCGCAGTCCCTCGGCCTGTCCCTCGCTTCCCCCCCCCCCCCCCGGGGGCACCCGCACCCCGCCCCGGGCCGCCCCCAAGGGGCCCCCCCCCACACCCCAAAGGCGGCGCCG
>JAIRZX010000697.1 GCA_031267005.1 Deltaproteobacteria bacterium | reverse complement strand
GCCAGGCTCCTCCTGAAGATGGCCCTGAACGCCGCCCTGTCGCCCACCGCCGCCTCCCTGGACATGGCGGGGAGCACGGCCGTTGCCAGCGCCAGGGAGAACACCCCCAGGGGGAACTGAACGAGCCGGTCGGCGTAGTACAGCCAGCTCACGCTCCCTTCGCGCAAAAAAGACGCAAGCTGGGTGTTCACGAAGACCGACACCTGGTAAGCGGCCGCCCCCAGCGCGGTGGGGGCCATCAGTTTGAAGATCCTCGCCACCGCGGGGTCCCGGAACGGGTTCGCGAAGCCGAGCGCCACGCCGGCCTTGACTATGCCCGGGAGCTGTATGGCCAGCTGCGCGACACCCCCAGCCAGCGCCCCCGCCGCGAGCCCCAGGATCGGGGTTTCGAGCCTGGGGCTCAACGCCGCCGCCCCCAGTATCATGCAGACGTTGAGCGCGACCGGGCCCAGCGCTGGTATGTTGAAGCGGCCGAGGCTGTTTAACACTCCCATGGCGAGCGCGGTAAGCGTTATCAGGAGGATGTAGGGGAAAACGATCCTTGCCAGGAGCACCGTCAGTTCGAACTGCCCCGGGCTTTTCGCGAACCCCGGGGCTATGAGCGAAACTATCTGGGGGGCGAACACGATGCCCAGGGCCGTGACGGCCGCGAGGGTCGCGGCCATCATGGTGAAGACCCCCCGGAAGAGCTCCCCCGCCGACTTGGCCCCCCCCGAGACCAGCCTTTCCGTGAAGACTGGCACGAAGGCCGGGGTGAGGGCCCCTTCGGCCAGGAGCCTCCTTAGCAGGTTAGGGATCCTGAAGGCCACGAAGAACGCGTCCGCGGCGGGGCCGGCCCCGAAGAAGAAGGCGGTCACCTGGTCCCTCGCGAGGCCGGCGATCCTGGAGGCGAGGGTGCCTATCCCCACCACCGTGGCGTTCTTCAGCACCCCGCGGTCGGGGCGGGAGGTGGGGGGCAATGGCCGCCCGCCGCCCAGCGGGGACTCCCCCCCGTCGGCCCCGGCCCCGCCCGGCCCTTCCCCCGTCCCGGCGGCTCCGGCCCCCGGCCTTTCCCTCTCGGTCCCTCTTGACAAAAACGGCCCTCTGTAGTAGTTTAGCTGATTGTCCCCATGCCCCGCCCGCCCTGTCGGCCCCCGGAGCATGGGTCTTTATATCACAGAAGGAGGCGATTTTGGCCAACCACAAGTCAGCCCTTAAGAGGAACCGGCAGAGCCTGGTCCGCAAGGCGCGCAACAGCATCAACAAAACCAAGGTGTCCACCGCGTTCAAGAAGGTGCGGGCGGCCATCGCCGACTCCCCTGCGGACGCTCCCGAGCTTCTCAAGAAGGCCGCCTCCACAATCGGCAAAGCCGCCTCCAAGGGCACCTTGCACAGGAGGACCGCGGCCAGGCGCATAAGCAGGCTCGCCCGCCAGGTCCACCAGGCCGCCAGCGCCGCCCAGCAGTCCGCGGAAGCCGAGAGCGCCCCTCCGGCCGAGGCATAGGGCCCCGTTCGCTCCAGGCGCTTGCCCAGAGCCGCTCCGCAAGGCGGCTCCCTGCGGGAACCCGGGACTCGGCCCGAGCCTCCGGGAGGCGCGGCGGCGGACGCCCAGAGTCCTGCGGGCCCCGCTTCCCGGTCTGTCCCAGCGTTCACGGGCGTCTTAATTTAAGATCTCCCCGGCCCTTCCTGGCGTCCCGGCGGACCCTGGCCCTTCCTGGCGTCCCGGCGGACCCCGGCTCTTCCTGGCGTCCCGGCGGACCCCGGCCCTGTCGGGTTCGGACCCCTGCACTAGGCTTTTCGACGCATGCCTGAAGGCCCCGAAGGGGCCTTTTTGCTTATCTGGGGTCTTGCGGCCCGGAAACAAAGCTTTCCCGGAATCCTCCCTCCGCTTTCCCCGGAACCGCCCCGGCCCGCCATTCGGGGGGGCTGGCGGCCGTCCCCCCCGGGCCGGCGGGCCCGTCCCCCGGAGGCACCGGCGGCCGTCCCGTTCGGGCGGCTTTCGGCCCCCGAAGGCCAGGGACTGCCTCCAACGCGACGGATTCCATTATCCCTTCAGGTTGGGTTTCCCCATGAAGAAGCTCCGGCTCGCGCTCATCTCCGGCGGAACCTCCTCCGAGCGGGAGGTCTCCCTGGCCTCCGGGCGGGAGGTGCTGGCCAATCTAGACCCCGCCCGCTACGAGACCGCCCTCTACGACCCGGCGGCAGATCTGGAGGCGCTCGTAAGGGACGCGCCCGGGCTGGACGTGGCCTTCCCGGCCCTCCACGGCCTCCGGGGCGAGGACGGGGCGATCCAGGGCCTCCTGGAGTTGCTGGGCGTCCCCTTCGTGGGGAGCGGGGTGATGGCCTCTGCCGTGGCCATGGACAAGGGGATGTCCAAGGACATCTACCGCATGCGCGGCCTCCCCGTGGCCCCGGACGCCTTGGCGCCGAGGGGGGGGGAGGGGGCGCGCTCCTGGGCTTCCAGGATAGCGGGCGGGCTCGGCCTCCCGGTCGTCGTGAAGCCCTTGGATCACGGCTCTTCCGTGGGAATGTCCTTGGCCCGGACCGAGGACGGGCTCGCCGCCGCCCTGGAGGGCGCCTGGGAGCACTCGGCGGTGGCCATGGCCGAGAGCGACCTCCGGGGGCGCGAGTACACCGTCGCCGTGGTCGGCAACCGGGAGCTGACT
Organism: Deltaproteobacteria bacterium; assembly: GCA_031267005.1. Lineage (GTDB taxonomy): Bacteria > Desulfobacterota > Desulfarculia > Adiutricales > Adiutricaceae > JAIRZX01. Next base: position 5,915 of record JAIRZX010000697.1, on the reverse strand, counting down.
CCTTTCCCGCCCGTGGAGATCGTGCCTGGCCCCGGACACCCCTTCTTCGACTACGGCGCCAAGTACCAGGAGGGGGAATGCCGGGAGATCTGCCCCTGCGATCTCGCGCCCGACGCCGACGGGGAGGTGAGGAGGCTGGCCGTCCTCGCCCACAGGGCCCTGGGATGCCGCGGGCTCTCGCGGACCGACTTCATTCTCTCGGACGGCGTTTTCCACCTCCTGGAAACCAACACGCTCCCTGGGCTCACCCCCCAAAGCCTCCTGCCCAAGGCGGCCAAGGCCCACGGGCTCGCGTTCCCTAAGCTTTTGGATCTCCTAGTCGATCTGGCCCTGGAGACCGCCTGACGAGCCGTCCCTTTTCGGCGGGGCCCCCGGGTCTGCTGTCCCGGAGTTCCGGAAAGACCCGGGCCCCTTGCCCGGTCGCCGAAGCCCGGGGGTAACGTGCCGCCGTGACAGAACCGGCTCCGCGGCTGAAACATGGGCGGCGGTCCATCAGGACGGCGGGCCGCACCGAGGCCGGTGGCAACTCGCTTGCTGGGCTGAGGAGAGCGCGCGTTTCAGAGGCTTGGGGCAAACGCGCTGGCGCGGCCGGCAAAACGCCGCTCCGCCCGAAGCGGGCGCGGGGCCAAAAGCGGCAGAAGCCGGAGGGTCATGCTTCGCGGCGGCCGGGAAGCCGGAGGGTGGTGCTTCGCGGATGCCTGAAGGCGGGAAAGGGAACGAACTTGCCTGTCCGGGGAACGAAACTTTTTTTCCCGTAAAATTTGTACTGGTTTGCGAAGCGATGTTTTCGAGGATGTCAATTTTACGCGGACTAGGCCTTCAAGTTTTGCGTTTAAAATAGTTATATTTTCTGCGGGAAACCCTGCGGCCGCCGCAAACAGGAGCGCCAGCGGCTTTCGGCAACGGCAACCGTCCGCCCGCGTTGCGGCGGCTTGCCCCGGGGCTACGCCGCCGCTTAGCGCGAGGCGCCGCGGGACGCGGTTCCGGTTAAGGATTCGGTTCCGGAAAGCCTGGGGAGTTTCGTTCCGGAAACGCAGGCAATACTTGCTTTTTCGGGATCCGTTTTCTATTATGATTCAGAAGCGCTACGCCTCGATCCGGGGCGCCGGGTTTCCGGACTGCACAAGCCTGGGGCTCGGGAACCTCGGGACCGGGAAACAGGGTGCCTGGAAACCGGCCCGGCCCGCATGGGTGTCTGCGACTGAAGCATTTCCGTCGCGAAAAGGGGCAGCCGCTTTCCGTCCATTCGCGGGGCCGCGGCCAACCCGACGGGCTGCGCCGGAAGATCAATGACAGTTCCCTCTTGCAACGCGCGTTTCAGGATCAGTTTCGGCAGGGCCCCCGGGGTCCCAGACTTGCCGGATCCCAAGGAGTTCCAGCTCCGTTCCTACGAACGATTCCTGCAGAAGGACGTGCCGGAGGGGGAGCGCGGCGACTTCGGGCTTCAGGGTGCGCTCAAGAGCGCCTTTCCCATATCGCTCTTCGGAGGCGAGGCGCTCATAGGCTTTCTCGGGTACTGGGTGGGTGAGCCGCAACTGGCTCCGGACCAGTGCCTTGAGTTCGGGGAGAGCTACCAGGCGCCTCTCTCCGCGAGGCTGAGCCTGACGGCGCCCGAGTTTCATGGCGGGTTGTCCCGCAAGTTCCCGAATCCCCCGGAGGAGGGCGGGCCGCGCCGGGAGGGCCGCCGCTTCAAGCTAAAACCCGAGGACTCGGGAAACTACTGGATCTCCATCGGCGCCGTGCCGCTCATGACCGAGCGGGGGACTTTCATTTACCGCGGCGTCGAGCGGGTCGTGCCGCCAACGCTGAAAAGATCGCGGGCCATCGAGTTCGCGCGGACCCAGGATTCAGCCGGGCGCCCTTGCGGCCACTCGTGCCGCATAATCCCGGACTACGGCCCGGAATTGGAGCTGGCGATCTCCCCCGACAGCTTCGCGGAAGCGCGCGTCGGCTCCGGACCAAGGTTCCCGGCGGCGTTTTTGCTGAAGGCGCTCGGCTACTCGAACGAGGACTTCGTTTCCCGCAGCGGGCTGGCCTACGCGGAGGAAATGCTCGGGATGGTTTTCTTCAGCGGCGTCAGGCGCGAGCAGGCCGCCAACGAGATAGCCAGGGCGCTGCTCGGCGCTCCCTTCCCGGATAGCGCAGGCGCTCTCGCCTTTGCGAGAGAACTTCTCTTCGGCCCGAACTCCCCCCGCTTCTCCGAGGCGGGCCGGGCCCATCTGGATACCCGGCTCCACCGCGCCGGCGGCTCTGGCTCCGCTGCCGCGGGCTCCTGGGGCGCCCGCCCGCTCTCCAGGGCCGACGTAATGGAGGCGGCCTTGGAGCTGGCGCGCTTCGCCGCTTCCGGCTCCGAGGGCGAAGGGGGCTGGCACATGGGTTCGATGAAGGCCGTGGGCCTTTGCGATCTCCTGGAGAGGGACTACCGGGCCGAGACGCGAGCCTTAGCGCGTTCCATCCGCATAATCGTGACGAAAAGAGCCTTTTCCCAGTCGTTATCGGGCATCATGGAGTACCTGGCTTTCAAGTCCTTCCGGGTGCCGTCCCTCGCTTTCCGTTCCCCGGTCGTGTTCTCAGAGCCATTGGACGACATGAACCCCCTCTCCGCCCTCGTCCACGCGAGCCGCCTCGCGGCGCCGGCCGGGCTCTGGCTCTCCGGGCCCGTGAGCGGGCCGTCCTCCGGGTGGGACCGGGGCGAAAGCGGAGATCCCGAACGGGATGATCCCCGGAATACCCGGTACGGCCGGCTGTGCCCCGTCGATTTGAACCCGGGCCCGGGCTTTTCCGCCCGGACGGGTGCCGGGGCGTGCCCGCGCGTCCCGCTGACCTTAGCGGCGCACGCCAGGATAGGGAAGCGCGGCTTCATCGAGACGTCACTGCGTCCGGTCTCGGGCGGCCGACCCCGCGAGTCCCCCGAATGGCTGGAAGCCCCGCGCGAAGAGGGCATGGCCTTGGCCATGGCGACCGCCCCCGTCGGGGACGGGGGGCGGCTGTCGGGAGACCGAGTGGCTTGCCGCGAGGACGGGCGCTCCGTATCGTTCGATCCGGCGGACGTCGATTATATTGACGTCTCGCCGGCCCAGTTGTTTTCAGCCGCCGCGTCGCTTATACCTTTCGCCGAGCACGACGATCCTGGAAGCCTGGCCTTCGCCTGCCGCGCCCAGTGCATGGCGGCGCCCCTCGTCCGCCCGGAGGCCCCGCTGGTGGGCTCGGGAATGGAGGGCAAGGTCGCCGCGGCCGCGGGGGCTCTCCTCCTGGCGGAAGGGGACGGGGTAGTGACGGCCGTCGACGGGGGAAGCGTTTCCGTCCGGTACTTTGGCGGCGGCCCGCCGGGAGGATCGCGGCAAAGCTTCTCCGGGCCGGGCGCCGGAAGCCCGGCGGAAGGGGACGCTGCGGGTTTTCCCCCCGGCGGGGGGAGCGCGGGCGCTGGGCGCGCTGGAGGCGGCGAAGACGGAGGGGGCGCGGCGAGCGCGGGGAACACCGGCGGCGGCCTGGGAAAAGCGCGGGTCCACGCCCTCAGGAAATTCTTGCCCTCCAACTCCGGGACCCCGTTCAGCCAAATCCCCCGTGTCTCCGCAGGCGACGCCGTCCGCAAGGGCCAGTTGCTGGCGGACGGCCCGGCAGCCGACATGGGCGAGCTCGCCCTCGGCCGGAACGTGACGGTGGCCTTCGCCAACTGGCACGGCTACTGCGAAGGCGATTCGGTCGTCGCGAGCGAAAGGCTCGTCCGCGAGGACGTCTTCACTTCGTGGAGGCTTGAAACGCACGTGGTCGAAGCCAGGGGCTACCCACTCGGCCGGGAGAAGATATCGCGCTTCGCGCCCGGCCTGTCGGAGAGGGAGCGGTCGCGGCTGGACGAGCGCGGGATAGCGCGGGTAGGATCTTTCGTCGAGGAGGGAGGCGTCCTTGTGGGCCGGTTCGCCTTTCCGAACACGTCTACGATAACCGGGGAAGTCAGTTTGCTCCAGGATCTGTTCGTCGGCGCGCCGTTCCTCACGGACGAGTCGTACCGCCTCCCGCCCGGGCGCGGCGGCATCGTGGTCGGCGTCCGCGTAGAAGCCCTCGAGCCCGACTGGCGCGAGGACGAAAACGGCGCGGCGGACGGCGAAAGCGAAGGGGGAAAAGAAAAGAAACGGGAAAGGAAACGCGGAAATGCCGACGGATTCACGCGCGAGTCCGTTTCAAGCGAGACTCAGTTCCAATCGCTGCTGTCCGCCCTGGAGAGGGCTTTCCTGAACAGGATCGCGCTTCTGCTGAAAGGGGCGGAGCCCGCCGGCCCCTTGCCTCCGTCGGGCGAGGTGGATTCCTCCTTTTCCGGGGAGCGCGAAGGGGGTCCGTTTGCCTCCGGCGTTATTGAAGCCTGCCTTGATGAGTCGGGTTCAGCGGCCTTCTCGGGCGCCCTCGACGATCAACAGCACGGACAGCTCCGGAAACTCCTGGCGGAGTGGAAGGACTTCCGCGAGGGCTTGAAGCTGGACTCGGAAAAAGGGAGGGGCCGCATGCCCGACGTCGCAAACCCTTCCTTGAACTGCAAGAGGGCGGTTTTGACCGTGGCCGTCAAGAGAAGGCTCTGCGTTGGGGACCTCCTCGCGAGCCGCCATGGCGACGGGGGGAGCGTGTCCAGGATCGTAGACGACTGCGACATGCCCTTTCTTGAGGACGGGACGCCGGTGGATCTTCTGATCAACCCGCGAACGGTCTTACGCCGCATGAACCCGGGCCTCCTCATGGAGGCGCACTTGGGGAGGGCCCTCACGGTCTTGGGGGGCTCGGCCGCCGATCTCGCACGCTGGGCCTCGGCCGGCCCTGAAGCCGCCTCCGGCCCTGAAGCCGCCTCCGGGCTCGGGGGGGGGCGGGACGCCGCCGACGGCTTAGGCGGACCGGACGGCGTCTGCTGGCCGGACGGCGCTTTCGGGCCGGACACCAGCGGCTTGACGGATTCCATGGACGCCGGGGACGCCATGGACGGCGAACCCGCCTTCGGCTTCGTGGATTCCGAGGAAGCCCTTGAGCTGTTGCACGACCTGCTAACGCGCGTCGCGGGCGGAAGGGCCCTCGCTCCGGACGGCGGCGCGTTTGGTCCGGAGGAGGCTGTAAAGCTCGCTTCATGCCTGAGCCGCGGGATACCGGTCTCCTCCCCCGCCTTCGACGGAGCTGACGAGTCCGAAATCCGCCGCCTGCTGGGACTCGCCGGGCTCTCGGAAACCGGCCAGGAATCGCTCCGCGACGGCGTTCATGGCGGGCGGCTTGACGGGGAAGTTACGGTCGGAACGGTCTACATGATGAAGCTGGACTGCCCCGACGGCCGCGCCCGTTCCGTCGGGCGCTACTCGAAAGCCGACTTGCAGCCCCTCGCGGAAGGCCCGTTTTCAGTCCCCCAGAGACTCGAGGAGCCGGCCCTCTGGGCGCTTGCCGCCCACGGCGCCGCGTCGACCCTGAGGGAGTTCACGACGGCCAAGGCCGACGAACCCTTAAGCCGCGCCCGCTTTTACGGGAATATCTTGAGGCCGGATGGCCAAGACTGCGGGGAGCTGGAGGCGGGCGTCCCCGAGAGCATAAGGTTGATGGCGAAGCGTCTCCGCGCCCTCGCGATTGACTTGAGCCATGTCCTCGAAGACGGAGAGGACTGCGCCCTTTCCGCGAGCGGACGTGGAGACGAGGGCCTTGGCGGCGGCGTTGCCGAAAACGAGGATGGGTACCCCGCTTCGGAGGAGCGGCCCGAAGCCCCGGATCCCTCCGCCCCTCCCGGTTCGCCGCTTCCCCCGGCGCTTGGCGGCGTTGCAGGTACTTCCGATCCTTCCTGCCCGTCGGACGCCTCGGGCACATTCGGGCCGGCAGACAAGTTTTCCGCCGGTAGGCTCGCGGGCACGCCTGACGGGAGCCCTGTGGAGGCTGCGTCCGGGAGCCCCGGTGAGGCT
>JAIRZX010000581.1 GCA_031267005.1 Deltaproteobacteria bacterium | reverse complement strand
GCCCGTGAACGGATACGCTCGAATCGACGGGGGGAGCTATGGACACTCCTTCCCTCATTGAGCATTCGACTTCGTAGGGGGTGCTGGCTTTTCGCAGAGGAATCAAGGGCTGATGGTTGAGGGTCATGACATAATGGAGTCTGCTCCCCTGAAAAGCGAGGGCCCCGCCCGGAAAGGTTCCGGACGGGGCCCTCGCGCGTTTTGGAGCGGCTTATGGGGGGGGGGCGTGCCTGGATGGCCGCCAAGCATATGAAAGGAGGAGGCCGGGGGGGCCGGGGGGGCCGCCCGGGCGAGAGTGGGGGCCGTCCCCGGTGGACGGCTGAGTGATGACCAGTTGCCTTGCCGCGAGAGCCCGGCGGAAAACCGTGCCGGACGGGCTTTGAGGCCTGTCCGGCACGCTTCGGGCCGGGAAAGGGGGGCTTATGCGCCCGTACTGGGGGGGGCTGCCTCGGAGCGCCCGTTAGGGGCCCGGGGCGCCTCTTGGGCTGACCTTAGGGAGAGCAGAAACCGGCTGGAGTCGGCCCGAGTTGGCCAAAGGGCCAGCGCGTTGGGCGTTTCTGCCAAGGGAGGGGGAGCCGCCCGCCGAGGGCCGGTCAGGGAGTTCCAGCCCGGGAGTTCCGGCCCCGCCGGGGCTAGAAGCTGAAGTTTACGGCGACGTTGCCGCCGACGCCCTTCTGCTGGCCCGCCCAGCCGAAGGCCCCGACGGAAAGGGTCAGGTTGTCCGTGGGGTTGATGTTGAGCCCCAGCTCGCCGAATCCGCTGGATCCGGTAGTTTCCACGGTGTGGGTGAAGGGGTCGGGGCCGTTCTTCCCGGTGACCTTGCCCTCGAACTCGTGCTCGAAGGCCAGCCCGAAGTATAGCTGGACCGTTTCGGCCGGGAGGGTCTGGGTCCAGCGGCCTCCCACCCGGACCCTGGAGGAGGTGAACGCGTCCATGGAGATCTCGTCCCCGAAGGTCGTCCTGAACGTGTCTGAGCGGGTGCGGGTGAGGAAGTACCTGCCGTAGGCCTCGAGCTGGCCGCCGTCCGCGACGTCTATCCTCTGGGCTACTCCTATGTGGCCGCCTACGTAGGTGCCGTCGGTGTCGCCGTTGTGGATCCCGGGGTGCAGGATCCAGGGGTCCTTTGTGAGCCTGAACTCGTTGCGGAACCCGCCGCCTCGGACCGAGGCCTCCACCACGGTGTTGGTGGGGAAGAGGTTTTTGAGGAATATGCCGCCGCCGTAGGTCCTGACGTCCCCGTCCCCGGTGAGGTCGCCGTAGCGGGGCACCTGGGTGAAGGTGTCGTAGCTGCCGGTGCTGAACTCTCCGAAGATGCCGAAAATGGTCTGCCCCAGGGAGTTTTCGGACTTCCTGGACAATGCCAGGGCCCCGGACCAGTTGTCGACGTCGACGTGGCTCCCCGTGTCGGTGCGGGTGTGGCTTCCGGAGAACGCCGCCTCTACGTGGTAGTGGTCGACCAGCCCGTGCCTGAAGGCGTTGTCGATGGCGGCCATTGAAGCCTGGAAGGCCTGGTTCACCGCGATGCCGGACGCCGCGGCCGCCTGGGCGTAGATCTTGCTGGCGTCGGCCGTGTAGTAGTTGTAGGCGATGAGCTGGTTGGCCTGCGCGCCGCCTTGGACGTAGACGTCCCAGTAGTAGCGCCTGAGCCCCGCCGTGTAGGCGAAGTCGTCGTAGAGGGGGCCGAAGGCGGAACCGCTTGAGTTGTAGTGCTTCCTCATGTTCGCAACGTCCTCGGTCACCAGGGCCGGGTCAGGCGAGTTGTAATTCACCTGGTCTAGGAGCGTCACGTTTCCCAGATGGAGCCTCTTGGTCTGGTATCCGGACATAAGGAAAGCCGGGAAATCGAAGAAGCCCGTCCCCCTGTAGTCCCAGTTGGCAGGATCGTCTGAGAAGAGGGGCCTGCCGGCCCATCCGAGGTAGGCCTCATGCTGGAGCATCGGGTTGAACCGGGCAAGCGATGCCGAGACCGCGCCAGCCATGTCGCCCATAAGGGCGTCGGGGGAGATGTCGGTCATGTTGAAGCGCATGTAGTCCCGCCCTGGGCCGGGAGCGCTGTCGGGCTCGAAGAGGCCGGCTGAGTTCCATCTCGCCGAGGTGACGAGATCTAGGCTGTCTGCGCGGTAGAAATGTCCGGTTGTCGGAGCGTTCGCGGCGGAGTAGACCTCGGCCGCCGTATTGAAGACAGCTCCCCTCCACATGAGCAGGGTGTTGAATATCACAAAGTCCTCGTTAAGCAGGTTGAGGGTCATGTTCCCACCCGTGACGTTCAGGTTGAACTGGGTCCCGAAGGCGATCTCGAGGTTCCTGGCGACGTTCGCGCGGACGTAGCCCGCTCCCCCGTCCAATGACGCGCCTTTAATGGCGTTGAAGGTGGCCCCGGCGGTCACCAGCGCGTCTCGGCCCACGTCGAGAAACGAGGTGCCTCCCCTTCCGGCGGCGCCGCCAGCGCCGCCGTAGGATGCGGTCTTGTTCAGGCCGGCGGTCCCGCCGTCGCCGCTTTTCAGCGTCACTGTCTTCGCGAGGTTAATGACGATGTCGTTTTCCGCCACGAGGGAGAGTAGCCCGACCGTTCCTCCAGCGCCGCCCGCGCCGGCCCTGACTGCGGTTCCCGTGTGACTTAAGGCGGGGTTCCCGCCGTCCCCGCCGTTGCCGCCAGCGCCCGCGTCAATGGTGATGTCGTCGTTGAACAGCACCCTTTGGAACTGGAAGTCGATGCCAACGGCCGCAGCGTTCCCGCCTGTGCCCCCGGCGGCGCCCGCTCCTCCCAGCGGAGCCGTAGCGGTAAGGTGTACTGACGCGGCTTCGCCCTCGTTCCCGCCGTTTCCGCCTTTGCCGCCCGCCCTGGTGGAGATGTCCGTCGTGCCGTTGACGGTGAATTCGTCCTGGCCGGCAGGGGCCGTGACTGTTGCGGACACGTTGCCCGCGGTAGCGCCGTTCCTGCCAAGCCCGCCGTTCCCGCCTGCCCCGCCGTCGGTGGCGGCGGCGTTCGCGCGGGGAGTCCCTCCGACGGGGTTGCCGCTGGAGTTGTCGAACCCTGCATGCGGCGTACTGGCCGCCTTGCCCGCGTTTCCGGCGTCCCCGCCTCCCCCGCCGTTCCCCCCGCCCCCGCCGCCGGGGCCGGTGAGGGTGACGGACGGCGTGTAGGTGATAGCGTTGTAGTTTTGGGACACTGGGGCGTCCTGGGTTCCGGGTACGACGCCTGGATTTCCGGGCCCACCGTTAATACCAGTGGTGTCCGGGGCACCGGTCAAGGTTCCCTGCCCGCCGCCGAAGCCGTAGGCTCCTCCTCCCCCTCCGCTTCCGGGGGTTCCCGCCGTTCCTCCGGAGCCGGCCGTCCCGCCGGTTCCGCCGACTCCCCCCGCGGTTCCGGCTCCGTTCCCTCCGCCTACCCCTGCGGCGCCGTCCCCTCCCTTGCCGCCTTGGGTTCCGGGGCTTCCGGCGCCGCCGTTGGTACCGGACGTGGGGTAGCCGGCGACGGGGTCCAAAGGATCTGGGGAAGACTCGTGTCCGAGGTTGGGGTTCTGCCCCCCGTCGGCAGGGTCGCCAGCATCTCCGCCCCTGCCTCCGTCTCCGCCTTTCCCGCCCTGTCCTCCAGCGCCGGGGGTTCCCGAGGCGCTCCCGCCCGCGCCGCCGCCGCCTCCGGCCCCTGAGCCGCCTGCCCCCCCTCCGCCGCCTCCCCCGGAGCCTCCGGAGCCTCCTGAACCCGCGTCGTCTAAAGGCGCGTAAGATATCGCCGTCTGGGCCAGGAGCGCTCCGGACGCGCCCCAGAAAAGAAGGGCCAGGGCCAGGGCGCCGGCGAGAGCGAATCTTGCGGTCCGGCCTTCCGCGTGCTTCGTGGGCCGGGGTTGTGAACTGGTTATCCTGGACATCAGTGATGCTCCTTGATGTTGTATGGCGTCCGTGAGCTAGCCGGAACGCGGTTCAGACGCCTGGTTTTGACGCGGCTTCGTCGTTTCTTCCGTCCTGTATGCGGTCCTGCCGGTTCGAGCGGCGGACGGGACGGGCATTTATTTCTGGGCGGGTATTGGGGAAGGGATATCCGGGAACTGTCGTCAGAACTGGCTGTTTCCGCGCGGTTGTCTGGGAGCGGATATTTGGCAGCGGATGTCCTGTACCGGTAATTTCGGGCTTATGTCCTGGACCGGATATTCCGAATAGGCTGTTCTGGAGTGGTTGTTCGGGTAGGGTAGTAAGGGAGCTGATATTTCAGATAGTATATTGGGGACGGATATTTGGGACAGGATATTTGGGACAGGATATTTGGGACCGGATAATGAGGACCGGATATTTGGGTCCGGATATTAGGGATTGAATATACGGGTTAGGACATAAGGATGTTTTTATGAGCGGCATTCCGTGGCATGCCCGATTGTCGTTGCATTTGGTGGATTTTCGGCAAGGCAGAAAGGCTGATTCAAGCCAGCGGAGTCGTGTGTTCCGCTGGGACTCATTACGTTGAGACCGAGGCAGATACTCAAAGGATTTCTGATCCGGTCTGATCCGGGAAGGGCGGAGAACTAAAAAGTAGGCAATGATTTGGATTTGGCGATCCTTGCCTTAGTAATTTTGGAAGTTTGGCCGCAGTCTGAAGCCGTCAGAAATTACCTGAAACCGTCAGAAACTGCCTGAATCAGTAGAAACCGTCTGATACAGTCAGAAAATGAAGCAGTTGAAAGGTGCCGGAGAATCACGGCAGGAAAAAAAGGGGAGCTGGAAACGGAGCTGGAAACAGGGCTGGAAACGGGGAGTTGCGTAAGAATACGTAAGGGGCCACACTGCTTCGAAATTAATCATAATGTCCCTTGGTCTTTATCATGAGGTTAAAGAAACCATGACGTTGCGCGAGAAACTGAAAAGAGCCCTGATGCCTAGCTAGAAGGCGAAAGCAGGCGTAAGGGTTGGCGTTTGCCTTCATGACCTTACATGCATGCTGATTTCAGTTTTTCGGAATGTTCCTCGTTCGGAATTGCATGTCTGTTGAGGTGTTTCCTGAACCTTACACATGTATGCGGTAAATTTCGAATAAGTTTTTCGATCCATGTCTTTATGATTGTCCAAGGACTATTTGACAAAATTACGCAGTGTTTTTTTGCTGTCGTTTAAGAGGTGGTCTGCTATCCTCATGAAATAGCGAAGACATGTGGTTTCACTTTTCAGTGCCGATGGAGGTGCAACGCAAGGAGTGCCTCTTTCTAAGGCTGGCTGAGTCTAGTGGATAAAAGTCCAGTCGGATGCAGCATGCTCACGATCGAGATAAATTTTTCCATGAATCATACTTGACAGTTCAGGATGAGACGTCAGAATACCTCCCCAGAAATCCATTTTTTGCTGATGCCATTATCCTTAAGAAAGGCAAACCCCCTTGTTGCAGAAAATCGTGATTTGAACCGCCTCGCCTCGATATCGATTTTGAGCCGGCAATCATACGGAAATTGCCTGATT
>JAIRZX010000563.1 GCA_031267005.1 Deltaproteobacteria bacterium | reverse complement strand
CGAACTCTGGCGCAAGGTCATGGACCTCTTGGCCGAGCGCGGGGAGCCAGGCCCCCTGCCCGGCCCCCCCCCGGGCGTGGTCGAAGCGCGAGTCTGCCCGGTCTCCGGGCTCCCGGCCGGGCCGCAGTGCCCCAACACGGTCAAGGACTACTTCCCCGCCAACCTGCCTCTCCCCAAGGCGTGCGAGCACGACTCCATGGACCTCTCGGCGCTTCCGGTCCTGGGCAGGGAGCTCAAGTTCCGCCTGATCCGCCCGGCCACCAGGGAAATCTACGCACTGGACCCCGAGGCCCCCCCCGCGGCCTCCAGGCTCAGGGCCTTGGTCCAGAGCGTCCCGGGCGTTACGGAGCTGGAGTTCAGGCTCAACGGATTGGAGGTGGGCCGCCGCAAGGTGGACGGCTACGCCAGGGCCTCGCTGTCCATACCGCTCTCCCGCGGCGAGAACCACCTCGAGGTGTTGGGCCTGCGCGGGTCCCTGGCCCCTTTGCGGGACAGCGCCCGCTACTCCGTGAGGTGACCGCCGAAGGCGGGGACTCCGCCAGCCCGCTCCCCCGGCCCGGCAGCCTGAATCCCCCGGGGGGCCGGAACCTCCTCGGGCTTGCGCGGCTCGGCCGGGCCGGACTTGACAAGAAGCAAGCCCGTGCTAATTTCTCCCCGGAAAGTCATTTAGCAACAGTACCAATCGGTTGCGGCGCCTGCCCTGCCGGCCCGTTGCGGGCAGCTCGCGGCTCCTTCGGCCCCGATCCGGCGGCTCCGCGCCCGTGCCGGCTGTTCCGCGCCCGTGCCGGCTGTTCCGCGCCCGTGCCGGCGGCTCCGCGCCCGTGCCGGCTGTTCCGGTCGCTCCCGTCGGCTCCGGGCCCCTCCCGGGCCGATCCCGCCTCCGTCGCCCGGCTCCGCGCCAGATCCGCCGCAACTCCTTCGCCGCCCCCCCGCCTGCGAGATCTCCCGAGGATCCCGATCCCGCGCTACAAGCTCCGGATCCGCTCGGCTCCGAATCCGATCCGCCCCCCCCGCGCCTCCGCCGCCCCGCACCCAGCCCGCCGCTTCCAGGCCCCGAACCCAAGACGGACAAAGGCGTCCCACCCGTATGATCCCCTGGCCCCGACACCCGGCTTTCGACACACCCCTGTCCGCCTTGGGCGGCATATCCAAGCCGGGGCTGGCCTCCCTGGAAAAAAAGGGAATAGCTTCCTTCAAGGATCTCCTGGAACTGCCCCCCTTGAGGTACCAGGACCGGAGGGAGCTGGCCCCGCTTGCCTACGCGAAGGAAGGGGAGAGCATATTCTTCTCGGCCGTGGTCACCTCCGTGAGCGAAAGGAGGGCCAAGAGCGGTCTGAACTACCTCCGCTGCACGGTCGAAGACCTGTCGGGGCTGGGCGCCAAGGGGGCGCTCATGTTCTTCAGGGGCATTAACTACATCTTGCGCCTGATAAGGCAGGGGGACAGCGTCGCGGTCCTGGGGACGCCGAACTTCCAGCAGGACTGGTCTTCCGGTCGACCCGGGCCGGCCCTCCCCACCTTCGCCCACCCGGAGTTCTGGAACCTCACGGAGACGCCCTTGGAGAGGCTCCTGGGGGTCTTCCCGGTCTACGGGCGCACGGGGAAGCTGACCCCCGGGCTGCGGAAGGCCGTCATGGCGAGGATCCTGGAATCCTTCGGCGGCGAGCCCAAGATCCTCCCGGAGGCCTTCCTGGCCGGCCAGGGCTTGAAGGATCCCACGGAGCTCGTGAGGATCCTCCACGCCCCGCCCGCCGCCCCCGGCGGCCGCATCCCCCGCTCCGCCAGGGACACCAAGACCTTCAAGTCCCTGGCTTTGATGGAGCTCGTGTTCTGGAGGACGCTGGCCCTCCGCGAGAAGGAGCGCAGGCTCCGCCTTGAGTGCCGGAGGCCTCCCGCCGGCGCGGCCGATCTGGGGGACGCCTTCGTGTCCATGCTCCCGTTTTCCCTTTCCGGGGAACAGGCGAGGGTGCTCGCCGAAATCAAGTCCGTCATGGAGCGGCCCTCCCCGGCGAACGTGCTCCTGCAGGGCGAGGTTGGCAGCGGCAAGACCGCGGTGGCCGCCGCCCTCCTGTTCCGCGCGGCGGGGGAGGGCCGGCAGGGCGCGCTGGTGGCCCCGACGGACCTCCTGGCCCGCCAGCACTTCGAGTTCCTCCTCCCCTACGCCCAGCGCCTGGGCGTGGGGGCGGAGCTCTTCGCGGGCTCCAACCCCGCGTCGAAAAGGAAGAAGTCCTTGGAAGCCCTCGCCTCCGGCGAGATCCGCTTAGCGGTGGGCACCCAGGCGCTCTTGTTCCCCAAGCTGGCGTTCAGGGATCTGGCCCTGGCCGTAGTGGACGAGCAGCACCGCTTCGGGGTTAAGCAGCGCCTGGCGCTGCGGGAGAAGAACGCCGCGGTGGATCTCGTGTCGATGAGCGCCACGCCCATCCCCCGCTCCCTGGCCCTGACCTTCTACGGGGAGATGGACATCTCCTCCATCCGCGGGACCCTTCCCGGCCGCCGCCAGCCGGAGGTGGAGATCTTCTACTCCGAGCAGGCGGACGCGGCCTACTCCCGCTTCGCGGAACTCCTGCGTTCCGGCGAAAAGGGCTTTCTGGTCTCGCCTAAGATCGGGGAGGCGGCTGACGAGGACGGCGAGGGGGAGGGGGAGGGGGACCCCGGCGGAGGGGGCGGGGACGCGTCCGCCGGCCCCGGGGGCAGGCCGGGGGCGGCCGCGCCGGGGCGCCGAAGCGCCTCGATCTCCGAAATGCAGCGCCGCCTGGAGGCCTTGGCCCCCGACGTGGCTTCCGGGGTGGTCCACGGCAGGCTGGACGCCATACTCCGCTCCAAGGTCATGTCCGACTTCCGGGAGGGCGCCATCCGGTGCCTGGTGGCCACCACCATAGTGGAGGTAGGGGTGGACATCCCCGGCGTGAACGTCATGCTCATAGAGGGCGCCGAAACCCTCGGCCTCGCCCAGCTCCACCAGCTGAGGGGCCGCCTGGGCCGCGGGGGCGGGGCGGCGCTCCTTATCCTCCTGGCCCACGGGAACCCCTCGGACAACGCCGAGCGCCGCTTCCAGGCGCTTAAGTCCGGGGCGGACGGCTACTATCTGGCCGAACTGGACTTAAAGCTCCGAGGCCCCGGGGACGATCTGGGCCTGAAGCAGTCCGGCTGGCCCGACTTCGCTTTCGCCAAGTTCCCAAGGGACTTAAAGCACCTGCCCAAGGCCTTCGAACTCGCCGACGCGCTCTTCGGCCTCCGCGGGCAGTTCCCCCCCGGCCTGTCCGACGCCCTGGACAAGGTGGAGACGGAGATGGCGGCGGAGGCCCTGGGAATATAGGCCGCCCAGCTTTAAGCCGCTGGCGCCGGGAAGGGCCTGAAAGCCGCGCGAGCGGCTGGCGCGCCTTGCGACCGGACAGCCCGGAAACGGCCGGAGGGGGCGTACGCCGCGGAAGGCCGGGCAAGGCCGTAAGGGACCTGCAAAAGGGGACGCCCCCGGCCGCTCCGTCCCCGCCGTCCGCTCCGCCCTACGGCCGCACTGTCCCCGCCGGTCCTTTTGTCCCGCTTCATAGCCCAGTCCGGGACGTCTGTCCCGCTTCATAGCCCAGTCCGGGACGTCGACCGGGGAGGGGCGGCCTTTTGTTTTTCAGGGCGATTT
>JAIRZX010000521.1 GCA_031267005.1 Deltaproteobacteria bacterium | reverse complement strand
AAGATTTAACGGCCCTTGTAACGACATGAAAACACCTCCGAGCTGTCCTGGGAGGCATTATACCACAAGAGTCTGTTTTTGCTCTCATTTTTTATGTTGCACCCGGCAGCGTCCTCATTCTCGGCGGATGCGGCCCCATGGGCCTGGGCGCGGTCGAGTACCCGCTGGCGGCGGAACGGAAACCGGCCAGGATGGTCGTGACCGACGTGGACAACGCCAGGATATCCCGCGCCGCGGAGCTCATTAGCCCGGAGGCGGCTGAGTCCCGCGGAGTGGAGCTCCATTACGTCAACCCCCGCGAGGTGGGGGACCAGTACGGCCACTTGATGGGTTTGACCGGCGGCCGCGGCTACGACGACGTGTTCGTGTACGCGCCCGTAAGGGAGCTGGCCGAACTGGGCGACAGGCTGATGGCCTTCGACGGGTGCATGAACTTTTTCGCCGGGCCGTCGGACAGCTCCTTCTCGGCCATGATAAACCTCTATAACTGCCACTACACCAGCACGCACGTAATGGGCACCACGGGCGGGAACACGGACGACCTGAAGGAGGCCATCTCCATGTCCGCCGAGGGCAAGATCCGTCCGGCCGTCATGATAACCCACGTAGGAGGCCTGGACTCGGTGATAGCAGCTGTCTCGGATCTCCCGAATATACCCGGCGGCAAGAAGCTGACGTACACCCAGATAGACATGCCGCTCACCGCAATCGACGACTTCCCGAAGCTCGCCGGAAAGGACCCCCTGTTCGCGAAGCTCGCTGACTGCTGCGCCAGGCACAGCGGGCTATGGAACGCCGAGGCCGAGAAGGCGCTTATGGACCACTTCGCGGCCTAGCCGGAGGCGCTACGGAATCCGCGCGCGGCACCGCAGCTGGAAAGCAGGGCTTGCCGCGCGCTGGGGGGGGCGCCTGATCCGAGTTCGCTTTTCCCGTGCCGTTTGCTTTCCCGTTCCTGCTATTTTCCGTTCCGTTTATTGTCGCGGTCCGAAAATTTTTAATTCCGTTGTCAGACCGGTCAGTACATTTTCCGTTCAGCGTATTTTTTTCCAATGAATATTTCAGTTGTTTTGATTTTCCATATTTTGACCTGTAATGATTCGCGGAAATTTTCAATACAGCTGAAACCGCAAGGTCGGGCGCTTTGCTCCCGCCGCCGGCCCGATAGTGCGGCGGAAACATTAATTATCTATACGGACGTACCGCAAGTCCGGGCGCTCTGCTCCCGCCGCCCGCCGGGCAGATAGGGCGGCGGAGACGTCGGGGCGGGCGGCCGGGCCCGGCAAAACGCGTAACAGGAGGCGAGTTCAGCATGGAGAAGATAACAGGCAAAGGCGTCTCCGGAGGCGTCGCCATGGGGCCCCTCCGCTTCGTGAAGCGCAGGGGCGGCGGGGCAGCCGCTGGGAAGGCGGCGGACGACGGCCAAGAGCTTGAAAGGTTCAAGGCGGCCTTGGCGAAGGCCCAAGCCGAGCTGGGCGGGCTCTACGAGAAGGCCCTGGCGGAGGTGGGCGAGGAGGGGGCGAAGCTCTTCGAGATCCACCAGATGATGCTGGACGACGAGGACTACCAGGAATCCGTGGAGAACATCGTCAGGCAGCAGGGGATGAGCGCCGAATACGCGGTCTCCGAGACCGGCGCTAACTTCGCGAAGATGTTCTCGGAGATGGAGGACAACCCCTACATGAACGAGAGGGCGGCGGACGTGAAGGACATTTCCGACCGCCTGGCGAGGTGCCTCTCAGGCGAGTCCGCCGAGGGTCTCGCGGGGACGGAACCGGCCATCGTCGCCGCCGACGACCTTTCCCCCAGCGAAACGGTGCAGCTCGACAAGTCCAGGATCCTGGCTTTCGTCACGGCGGGCGGGGCGACCAACTCGCACACGGCTATCCTCGCCCGCACCATGGGCATACCCGCCATCGTCGGCGCGGGGGCTTTGGACGAAACCCTGGACGGGCAGTTCGCGGCGGTGGACAGCTTTTCCGGCGAGCTCTACGTTAACCCCGACTTCGAGACCTTGGAGAGGCTCAAGGGGAAGAAGGCCGATGATGAGCGCCGGAAGGAGCTTTTGGCGCTGTTCAAGGGCAAGCCCAACAGGACCAAGTGCGGGACCGAGATCGACGTCTACGCCAATATAGGTAGCCCTTCCGAGCTGGGGCTAGTGCTGCAGTTCGACGCGGGCGGCATCGGGCTCTTCCGCACGGAGTTCCTGTACCTGGAGACGGACGACTACCCGAGCGAGGATTCCCTTTTCGAAGCCTACAAGGCGGTGGCCGAGACGCTCGCCGGCAAGCGCGTCGTCTTCCGGACTTTGGATATAGGCGCCGACAAGCAGATAGGCTACTTCGGCATGCCCAGGGAGGACAACCCCGCTTTGGGGCTGAGGGGCATACGATTATGCCTCGACCGTCCCGCGATTTTCCGGGTCCAGCTCCGGGCCCTTTACAGGGCTTCCGCCTTCGGGCGCGTGGCGGTCATGTTCCCTATGATAGCGTCCGTTTGGGAGGTGCGGGAGGCCAAAGCGCTTGCGGAGGCCGCCCGCAGGGAGCTCGTGGGCGAAGGGACTGCGGTGGGCGACTGGGTCGAGCTCGGCATCATGATAGAGACGCCCGCCGCCGCGGTGATAAGCGACCTGCTCGCCCCGGAGGTGGACTTTTTCAGCATCGGGACGAACGACCTGACCCAGTACACCCTGGCTGCCGACCGCCAGAACCTCGCCATGGAGCGCTTCTGCGACACGCGCCACGACGCGGTGATGAGGCTCATAAGGACGGTTGCCGACAACGCCCACAAACACGGCAAGTGGGTCGGGATATGCGGCGAGCTCGCGGCCGACGTTTCGCTCGCCGAGACTTTCCTGCGGATGGGAATAGACGAGCTGTCGGTATCTC
The DNA here is from genome assembly GCA_031267005.1 of Deltaproteobacteria bacterium. Lineage (GTDB taxonomy): Bacteria > Desulfobacterota > Desulfarculia > Adiutricales > Adiutricaceae > JAIRZX01. The sequence goes on along the minus strand of JAIRZX010000521.1, from coordinate 2,725 downwards.
CTGCTAAGGTCTTGGAGCTCCGCCAGGCCATAACGGCCATAGACCTGAAGGCGTGAGCACGGGAATCCTTGAGCCCGCGAGCCCGCGAACATGGGAACCCGAGGGCCCGCGAGTCAGCGGGTAAGCGGCTTGAGCGCCGTAATGGGCGCGGAGATCCAGCCCGCTCGCGAGGGCCGGGCATGGCGGGGCCTTGGGGGCGTCCGGCGCGGACAGGCTCCTCCAATCCTATAGAGTTTCAAGCCTGGCCAGCTGGTAAATCACTGCCAGTCCGGCAATCCCGGCAATCCCGGCAATCCCGGCTTGTTCCTTAAGCCCGCCAGCTTCCGCCGAGTCCCTTCCGAGGCTGGGCCTGCCATTAAAGAGCGCGGGCGGCGGAGCGCGGCGGTGTGGCAAAAACCGTCCCCGGCGGATAAGATAGCCGGGCGGTCGGGCCCCAGCCTTCTCCCCGGCCGTGAAGGCAGGCCATGCGAGTCCTCTATCCGGTTTTCGCGGGCGGCTCCTTAAACGTAGTGTCGCTTAGGACCGTGCCGCTCTTAAAGGCCCCGCCTGAGTTACGGGCCGGCGACCGCCGCTTCCCGGTGGAGGAGGGCCCTCCCTTCGAGCTCGCTGGCCTTCAGCTCTGGAACAAGGCCGAAGAGATGGCGTCGCTGGGGCGCGAGCTCGTAGTCGAGCTCGCCTGGCCGGCCGGGGACGGGAGCTACCAGGCCCTGGCCCCTCTCCTGGCCGACGAGCGGCACGCGCGTGCCCCTTTGAAGCTACTGTCTCGGTTCAGGCCGCCCGTCGAGTGCGAGGGGCCTTCGGTTCTCCTGGGCGCCGCGCTGACCGATTCGGGGCACGCGCCCATGGAGCTCACGGAAGGGGAGAAGGCCCTCGTCGCCGGGTGGCTGGAGTCGGAGCCGGCTGTGGGGCTGTTCTCGCCAGCCGACGCGGCGTTTTTCAGGTCCCTCGCCCAGCCGAGGCCGTCCGGGCGCAGGCGGCGCCCGCCGAAGGCCAAGCTTCCCGGGAGCGGGGACTCTGACGCGCTCAGGCCGGGGATCCCGCTTTCCGGGTGGAGGGCCTCGGCGTCCCTCTCGGGCCGGGGCAAGGCGCCGTACCCCTTGGAGCGGAGCGTGGTGGAGCTCCCCGAAGAGTCCTGGATGAAAAGGACGGCGGAGCTGTTCGGGATGCTCCCGCTTAAATGGGCGGCCTCCGGGGGCTTCTTCCAGGGCTCGCCCTCGTCCGCCGGCTGGGGGGACGTCCTGAGGGCGCTCGCCCCCTCTTGGGACGTGAAGGGCTCGGCGGAAGGGCTCTTCCCGGTGCCCGTCCTTTCCGGGAGCCTCCTGGACAACGCCGTGGGCGCCCATCGGGCGGAGGTCTTCGTGGGGGAGGGGAGGCCCGTGCCTTCCAGGCACGTGATGATCTGCGGGCCCACGGGCACGGGGAAGACGCTCCTCGGCACCTTCGCCATGTTAAACGAGTGCGTCGAGCGCGGGCTGCCCGCGGTCTACCTCGGGCCTACCAGGATGCTCGTCGAGGACGCGGCGCTGGAGTTCCTGCGGCTTCTTTCCGCAGTGGAGCGCGAGGCGGCGCGGCCCGAAGCCATCGACCGCTCGGACGTGCTGGTCTCCACCGGCGAGAGCTTCTACGACGACGGGCGCATAGCCTCCGGCGACTTCAAAGCGGCCTTCATCGTCTACGAGAAGGCGGGCAACTTCTTCCTGAACACGGAGCTCGCGGGGCGGATGGGCTTCGCGCTGGTAGACGAGCTCCACATGCTGGGCGACCGTATCCGGGGCGGGTCCCTGGACGCCACTTTGGCGAGGCTCGTCATCGAGGCCAGGACGAGGGTAAGCTCAGGCCGGGCGCCCTTGCGGCTCATGTGCCTTTCGACCGGGGCCATGGCCGGGGACAGGTGCCTGTTGGAGATGATGTCCCCTCCCGGCCAGGGGAGCTTCCCCGCCGCGGCTACCGGCGCCCCCGCCTGGTCGGGCACGGGAAGGGACGGGGACGGCGGCCCCGCGGGAAGGGGCGGCGCCAGGGGGGCCGGCGGCTACGTGGTCCTGGACGGCGGCGCCTCGGGCCGGGCTGGAGGCGGGGGAGCGGCAGGCGGGGCGGAAAGCCTGCTCCGGTTTGCGGCGCAGCCCGGGCTCATTCCCGTGCCCGGCGAGGAAGGCATCCACCTGCCGCAGGACGTGGGGCTCGAGGATCCCGACGCCCCTGACGCGAGGGAGGCGCTGGGCCAGAGCCCGTCAGCGGATCCCGCTGAGCGTTTAAGCCCCGGCTTTCTCCACGGACACGGGGGCCTCGGGGCGGTACCGGCAGTTTCCGCGTATCCTCCGTCCGCGTTCCAGGGGCCGGACGCCGGACCCTCCGGGTTATCCGGACCCTCCGGGGTATCCGTAACCCCGGGCGCACCCGACTCGCCAGTCCGCGCCGACTGGCCGTCCGGGACGGGGGCGGCGGGGACCGCGCCCGGCGGCTCGGCCTCCGCGGGAGGCATGCCGCCCCAGGGGTCCGGGGGTTCCCCTGATCCTGCATGGCGCGGGAACCACCCGGCCGCCATGGCGCCCCCGGCCCCCTTGGAACCCCCGGCCTCCGAGGGGGCCGGAGGTTCGATGCGCCCCGCGTCCCCCATGGCGTCCCGGGCCTTCAATCCATTCCGGGCCTCCGCTTCCCCCATGGCCATGCCTCCAGTTCCGGGCGTGCTCTCGGCGTACCCGGGCCTCCGGGGGCCGGACGGAGCCGA
>JAIRZX010000512.1 GCA_031267005.1 Deltaproteobacteria bacterium | reverse complement strand
GCCGGGGAGGGGCTTGCCGGGAGGCTGGGGGGGCCGGCCCACGGGGCCGGGTCCGGGCTGGCCGGGACGCTGGGGGGGCGGGCCCACGTGGCCGGGTCCGGGCTTTCCGGGACGCTGGGGGGGCGGGCCCACGTGGCCGGGTCCGGGCTTGCCGTGGCGGCGGGGCGGCGGGCCCACGTGGCCGGGTCCGGGCCTGCCGGGGCGGCTGTCGAAACTGGGGGCCTCGTTTATCACGGTCGTTTCGTTTATATAGGTGTTGCCGCCGTCGTCGCTTGAGGCGGACGCGAAAATATCCAAAAGCTGGCCCACGTCCACGCTTATGCCGGAAGTGCCGTCCTCGGACTGAACGAAGAATCCGGTGCTGGGCTGGGCCCAGGCCTCGGGGGCGGCAAACGCGAGCGCCATGGCAGCCGCCGCGGCTACGGGAATGACTGACAGCCTGCCGGTTGCGGCACGGGAAATTTTCGACATCTGATGCCTCCTTATTTGATGCCGCCTGACGGGATGACACGCCGTCCCGCGGCTTTACGCGTTTCTCGGTCCGGCCCCGCTTTCCGGAGCTCTGCGGACATGCTGTGCAAGTCAGGGGCCAGGCGAGAAAGACAGGCCGGAAGGGAGGTATCGATTGTCCTCAATGCCTTGAGCGGAAAGGATTTCATGAAGCCCCCCCCGCGCACGGCCGAACTCCGCAACCATCGCCGCTCGGCCCGGTTTGCCCCCTCCCGGATAGTTTCGCCCCGGAAACCGGGTAGAGCCTACTCGTGCCGTCACGGGTGATGACGCCGGCAGGTGGGGGCTCGGTCCGAGGGGACCGCAGTCGGCACGGGACTTTTAAGTAAGTCGGTAAGCGCTGTCCGCACGTAGCGCTGGCCCGGCGGAACGTCAGGCGCCCGGACCGCAAGCCGCTGCGTCCGCCGTTGGCCTTTCCGGAATCCGGAGCCCGGCTTCCGGCAGGCTCGGCGGCATTACTGACGATGCGGGCGCGGGCCGAGTGGCCCGCGCCTGAAAACGGCGCGGCCTCCAAAACCCTCCCGCCGCTCGCGGGATGGGACCTGAAGGCCGCCCGGAAACTCTCGGCTCTGGTCAGCGCTACCTGCGGCGCTCGCGCCTGTGGCCGCCGCCCCCGCCGTGTCCGGGTCCGCCCCTGCCGGGTCCGGGCCTGTGGCCGATTCCGGGTCCGCCCCTGCCGGGCCCGGGCCTGTGCCCGCCGCCCATTCCGGGGCCGGGCCTGTGGCCGCCGCGGGGGGGGCCTACGTGGCGGTCGCGCCCCCGGCCGCCGCCGCGCCCGTAACCGCGGTCGTGCCGGGGGGGATGCCTGCGGTCGCGGTGCCTGTAGTGCCCGCCGCGGCGGGGGCCCTGGTTAATTATCGTGGTCTCGTTGTAGTAGGTGTTGCCTCCGCCGCCGTTGTCGCTGTTGGCGATGGCGCCCATCAGATCGCCTATGTCGAGGCTGAAGCCGGAGTTGCCGTCCGGGGCTACCACGAAGAATCCGGTCTGGGCCTCGGCCTTGGAGGAGCAGGCCAATAACGCCGCGGCCGCCGCCGCTATCGAAAGGACCGCCAGCCTGTTGCGGGAAATCAGGGAAAGGTTCGACATCTGGGGCCTCCTTGCGGGCCGCCGCCTCGCGGCTTTTCGGGTTTTCGCTTTTCCTTTCGGAACCGCCCCGCCTTCCGGGGCTCGGCGCCTAACGGAGCAAGCCCGGCGCCAGGCGAGCCCGCTGAACCCCGCCGGTAGGACGCGTCAACGCGGCTGCGGCTAAACGCCTTCAAAAACCGGCGGATTACAATGGTTCCCGGCATGATCGCCATCCCTCGGGAGGCTTCCGCCCGCCCGCGGATCCCGGCGGGCCCGCGAGTCCTTGTTGCCCGCCCGGATACCTTTTGCCCGCCGGGCGGGCAGAGCTTACCCGAGAGGCCAGCACGCCGCCCCGCGTTTCAGGCCCCGCCGCCGCGAGTTCCTTAAGCCCGGCGCCCGCGCCCGCCGTTTTCGTCCGGGCCTTGCCAGAAAGCGAGGTGCGCAACCGGCCGCAACCCAGGCCTTCGGGCTAAGCCGGGGCAACCGCTCCCCGGCGGTGCCGCCCCCCCTCGGGGCACGGGCGACTGCGGCCGCCCCCGCTTCGGGACTGATCCCGCCGCCTGCCCGAGACGACCGCCCCTTGCGGCAAGCGGCCGGGACTCGCCGAACGGGCGAACGGTCTGGCTGGCCTTTGCCAGCGTATCCCGGAGGAGCGCGGGGACAGGCGCCGCCCGCTCTCCGTTACGTGCGGCGCCGGGCCGCAACGCGGCGAGTTGACTCCGGTTGCTGCCGGGATATAATTAAATCCCTGCATCTCGCCTCCCTTTCGCGCCCGCTGCAATCCCTTCCACGCCGCTGGCTCCCTCCGGCACCCTTCCGCGCCCGTCCCGAAATTACCGGAGCCTAGCCGTGCTCCGCCGCCGCGCGGCGGGACCAACAGGAGATTCCCCATGCCTTCGAGGACGAGAGAACCGGCCGCCCGCCTGGCCGGGGCCTTCCTTTCGGCTTTGTTCCTAGCGGCCGCGCCCTCAGCGCTGGCCGACCCCGGGCTCACCCCCGCGGGCCAGCTGTACTCCCTGCGCGGAGGGGTTAAAGTGCGGCCCTTAAGCGTGGACGACCCCCACATCAGCTCGCCAAAGTCGGTCAATTTCCACCCCGGCGGCGGCAAGGTCTACATCAACGCCCTGGAAGGGCTGGAGACCCTGGTTTATTCCGTGCCGGATCTGAAGCTTTTGAAAGTCGTGAGCCACACCTTCGGCCCGGAGCGGGCGGCACTCTTCAAGGACGGCGAGACCACCCTGTTCGACTACCAGTACTACCACGCTAGGGAGCTCGGGCTCTTAAACGTCTTCTCCGGAAAGCCCGTCGAGGGGACCTTCTCCCACGGCGGCCGGTACTTCTGGGTGCCTTACTACCGCCGCGACTTCGATAAGAACGCCTCCGACCCCTCCGCGATGGCCGTGATAGACACTTCCTCGGACGAGATAGTCCGGGTGATGCCCACCGGCCCCCTGCCGAAGATGGTGGCGGCCTCGCCCGACGGCAAGTTCCTCGCGGTGACCCACTGGGGCGACAACACCGTGGGGCTCATAGACATAACGGCCCAGGACCCCATGGATTTCGCCTACGCGAGGCACCTTATCGACGGGGCGCGCATGAACACCCGGAACATCTCCGGCAACCGCGACAACAACTGCGGGCGCTGCCTGCGCGGCACGGCCTTCTCCCCTGACTCCGGCCGCCTTATGGTGGGCCGCATGGCCGGCTCCGGGATAAGCGTGTTCTCCGTCCCCGACGGCAGGGCCATGGGGGCATTCACCTCCTTCAGCCCCACTCCCAGGCACCTGGCGGTCGACCCCGCCAGGGACTGGCTCTACGCAAGCGACTCCAGGCGCGGGGTGGTGGCCAGGGTCAAGCTCTCCGAGGCCTTGAAAAGCGTGGAGGAGGCGAACGGCCGCGACGTGGCCGGTCCCCCCGGCCAGTCCTTGAACGTTGGCGCGCGCCCGAGGACGGTCGCCCTCACCCCGGACGGCGGGACGCTGTTCACCTCCGCCAACGGCTCCTTCACGCTGGTCCGGGTCGATACCGCCACGTTCCAGGTCGTCGGCTCCGAGGATGTATCCCCCGCCCCGGTAGGCCTCGGGGTGAGCCCGGACGGCCGCTACGTGGCCGTCACCTCCCAGGGCTACAGGACCGACGGCCCGGAGCTTTTCTCGGGGGGCAACTCGGTGGAGTTTTTCGCGATAAACTAGCCGCCTGGCCCCGTACGCCGGAAACGCCCCGCGCCCGGCGCCCCGTCAGGCATGCGCGGTCCGGGTCCCGGGCGCCCCCGGCGGAAAGCCCAGCCCGTCCGGGCGGCCCCCGACGGCGAGCCCCGCCCAGATATTTTTTCCGAAGCGTCCGCGAATGCCTCCGGCAAAGCCAAAAGCATGGTTTCCGGGGCCCGTTTTCCCCGGCCGCCGGCCTCCCCCGGCCCTGCCCGGCCGCCTCGGGCCACGTCCAGCCGTAGCCCAAACCTTACACGGACCCTGCTGGACCGCCCGGCCATCGCCCAGAGCTTACGTTCCGAGCCTTCCCGGGCCCGGCCGCCTCGGGCCACGTCCAGCCGCTGCCGAAACCTGACCCGGACCCTGCGGGCCCGCCCGGCCATCGCCCGGAGCTTCCCGTTCCTAGCCTTCCCGGGCCAAAACCCGCCCCGCAAGGAAACCCGATGCGCAAGCCCGTTTACATGGACAATTCCGCAACTACCAGGTGCTCTGACGCGTCCATGGCCTCGATGACCCCCCTCTTCGCCGAGTCCTACGGCAACCCTTCAGCCCTCTACGACGGTGGCCGGGCCGCCTTCAAGGCCCTGGAGGACGCGCGGGCGTCCGTAGCCGCTTCCCTGGGGGCATTGAAGAGCGAAATCTTCTTCACCTCCGGGGGCACGGAGAGCGACAACTGGGCCATAGCGAGCGCCGCGGAAGCCGCCGAGGCAGCGCTCCTCTCGGGGAAGGGCGCGGGCGGCCGCCATATGGTCTGTTCGGCGGTCGAGCACAGCGCGGTGCTGCGGCCACTCCAGAGGCTCGAGAGGCGGGGCTGGGAGGTGACCGTGCTCGAGACCGACAGGACCGGGGCGGTGTCCGCGGAGAGCCTCGAGGAAGCCATACGGCCGGACACGAAGCTCGTGAGCGTGATGGCCGCGAACAACGTGGTGGGCACCCTCCAGGACGTGAAATCCCTGGCCGGGGTCTGCCGTCGGCGCAGGGTCCTGTTCCACACCGACGCCGTGCAGGCCGCTGGCCACGTGAAGATAGACGTCCGCGACTGGGACGCCGACATGGTGAGCGTGTCCGCCCACAAGTTCCACGGCCCCAAGGGCGTCGGGGCGCTGTTCTCGAAGGTCCCCCGCCGCCCGGACCCCCTGGTCCTGGGCGGGGGCCAGGAGAGGGGGGGCCGCTCGGGCACCGAGAACGTGCCGGGCGCGGTCGGCATGGCCGCCGCCCTGGCCGAGGCGACGGCTAACATGGAGAGGGACGCGGCGAGGCTGAAGTCCATGCGCGACCGCCTCATAGAGGGGGCGTTGAAGATCCCTGGGGTGCTTCTCACGGGCGATCCCACAAGGAGGCTCCCCGGCCACGCCTCCTTCGTGATAGAGGGAATCAGGCACAGCGCGTACCTTATCGGCATGTTAAACGAGCGCGGCGTCTGCGCGAGCTCCGGCTCGGCCTGCACGGCGGCCTCCAAGGAGGCCGACCACGTGCTCCAGGCCCTGGGCTACGGCTGGGAGCCCTTCGCGTCCCTGAGGCTCACCCTCTCCGTCTACAACACCGAGGAGGAGGCCTCCTACGTGCTGGAAATCCTTCCCGACTGCATAAGCGAGCTCCGCCGCAGGGATTCCTTAGGCTCCACGGGGGCCAGGGTGCTGGGCGACGGCGAGGCGGCGGCCAAAGAACGGCTCAGGACCGCGGGCAAAGGCGGATGGAAGGTCTGAATGGGGCCCTTCCTTCCGGCGGGGCGCCCTCGCGGACGACCTTACCGGGAAACGCCCTCCCAGGCGTTCCCGAATCAGCCGTCCCCCTCCAAGAGCTTCGGCAAAGCCGGTTTTATTCCTCCCAGCCATTCCTCCCCTTCCTGCCCGCAGACGTCAGGCACCCTGCGTCCGACTGCGGCCCGAAGCCCTTCAACGAATCAGGCTTTAAACGTTCATGTCGGTTTTTCGACACGACGGCACATGAAAGCCGCGTCATGCCTCCCCGCAACATGTAGCGGCCTCCCCTGCGCCAAGGCGCCGGAAAGCCTTTCAACCCAATCGTTCCCGAACAAAAAAAGACGGCCCGGCTACGTAGATGAACTCCAAAACGCAGACGTCAAAATGAACGGAAACGCTGGCCGATTGCATGGCAATAGTATCTTCACCCCATCCTGGGCCCTCCGTGGCCTGGTCCGTTATCAGAAAGATTGAGCGTCTGCTTTTTCGCCAAAGCTAAAATATCAGTGCAAAAAAGTTTGAGTTCTGGAATTTTGACAGTCATTGTCTCCCACATGGTATCGTAATTCAATGTCTCGTAGCGGTGGGCGAAAACTACCCTTAACCCTTTGATGCTCTGCCACGGCAGGCTACCGTGCTCTCTCGTGAATTCGTTTGTCAGGTGTTGTGACAATTCTGATATCTGTTGAAATTTCATGGCTATGCCGTCTTTGTAAAGATGGTTAGTCTTTAGGACATCGATTGAATTCTCATACCAAGACATGGCCTCGAAAATCTGATCGCAGTAACGGTCAATGCGGATAATTATGTTGGTATCACGTACGCTGATCATATATCAGAATTTCCTCTCTGGTAACCTGTTCGATGAATTCTTCCCATAAGTCTTCTCTAATGACCAAGTCCAACTCCAAACCCAAAGCTTCTGCCAGCTCAAGATAGAAGCCGCTTAACTGGAAATAGCCTACAATTTTTCCTTTTTCTATGAGAAGATCTATGTCGCTCTCGGGCCTCGCCTCGCCTCGCGCGTAGGAACCGAATAGCCAAACGCGCTCTACACCATGTTGCCGGGCTATCGGTACGACAATCCTTTTGATGTCATCGACAGTGTAGCGCATCTTAACCCCCCGTTTCTCCGTCTGCGGATCATGAAACATGAAAGGGATTGTCAGGAAGCATTTTTGTCCGCTCCCTTCAGGCTAGACGCCTCTTTCTTAATTATTACATGATTGGAAGAAAGTCAAGCAGGCGACTTCAGGCGCGGCTCGGCTTGGCTTGACTTATACGCTAAGTATTTCTGGACCCGGCAGGAGGGCGACGCAATAAGGCTCTCCACCGGGGGAACTTATCGCGTTCGGGGACGCGGAATCCAGCCGCGCGAGGGCGGGCGCGAGGCTCGCCTTCGCTCCCGACGGTCCCGCCAGCCCCTACGTCGGGGTCGCCTACGAACGGGAGTTCGACGGGAAAGTCAGGGCGTCGGCCTTCGGCGTACCCATCGAGGAGCCTTCTCTGCGGGGAGGCACCGGTATGGGCGAGCTGGGAGTGACGGTAAGGCCTTCGGAATCGCTCCCGTTCTCGTTCGACTTGGGGGCGCAGGCTTTCGCCGGGAAGCGGCAGGGGGTTGCCGGATCCCTCTAGCTGACGCTGGAGTTCTGATTGATCGGCCCCGGCGGCTTCCTGGCGTCTCCGGACGCCCCGGCACCTTCCTGGCGACTCGTCTCGGGAGCATTCCGGTCATTTAAGCGGCCACGGGGCCGTCCCGCGTATCCAGGAGCCCGCGAGCCCAGCGGGTCCGCCTAGCCGTTCCGCAAACAAAACCTGCGCCTGCCGCCCGGCGGCGGCGGCGCTCCCCGAGCGCCCGAAGCGAGGAAGCGAGAGGGAATCCTCCCCTCGAAGTTGCTCCCGAGGCTGCTTGACCCCACCCCGCACTCCATGACCGCTTTTTAACGTCTCCGGGCTCCCGGGCCGGGGAGGGGAGGGGAGGACTATCTCGGCTTAATCGCGTCCGACCGGCGGGCAGGAGTCTCAGGCTTCGCGAGGGCTACCTTGGCGAACGCGGCCCCCGGGTTGCGCCCGGCCCGGGCCGTTTCCCCCTCAGCCAGCCTCCCCCTGAGCGAGTTCATGACCTTGGCGGTGAGGATGGCGCCCTTAGTGATCGGGGTCCGCACGTGCCTGTTGCCCTTAAGCTCCAAGCTCGATACCTCGGCGGTGCCCCAGGGCGCGTCCTCGTGGCTCACGAGAGTGACGTAGAAGCCCGGCGAGCCGCGCGGGACTACGGGGGAAATGGAGAGGTAAGTGAGATCCCCGGAGGCCAGGCCCGTCAGCACCCTCACGAGCTGGGCAGCGTCCTCGGGGGCGGCCACGCCCCGCCTGAGCTCCGGCTCGCGGCGGAGGTAGGCCCCCGCCTCGAAGGAATAGGGGGCCAGGGCGGCCCGGGACGCTGCCTTGGCGGCCCACCAGGTGAAAAGGAGGAACTCCGCCGCCCACACGCATAAAAGCGGGAGGCCCCGCACTTTGCCCTCCGCGAGCCAGAATTCCCAGAGGCCGCGGCTGTTAGCCTCGCGGGCGAGCTCGTAAAACTCCCTGGGCTTTTCGAAGGCCCAGTCCCAGTTGTCAGGTATGGACAGGAAGTCCGCGACCGCCAAAAAGCCCGGATACTCGGCCGTTCCGAACCTCCTCGCGAGCGAGAGCCACGCGCACCAGGAAAGCGCGAAGCCGACCCAGCCGCCCGCGGCGGCGAGGAACCCAGCGAGCGGCGGATTGAGCGTCCGCGTGAACTTGACCGCGATCCCGGCCGCGAGGCCAGTCAGCGCACCGTAACAGGCGACGAGCGCCACGTTCGCCAAAAGGGCGGCCTTACCGTGGGCGTAGGGCGCGTAGAGCGACGCCACGGCGTACACAGGCGCAAGGACGGCCGCGGCGACAGCCGCAGTAGCCGCCACCAGAAGCGAGTACCGCGAGCACTTTCCGGAAGGCCTGTAGAAGTCCAACATGGAGAAATCCTGGGGTCAGGGGGCCAAGAGGGCAAGGCACCGACAGGCAAGGGGGCCGAAAGCAGACTGGCAAGCCTGCCAGGGGCCGAAGGCAGACTGGAAAGCCTGCCGGGGGCCGAGTGCTCGATGAGCCAAGGGTCCAGGCAGAACGGGACGCCGCGGCAAGGCCTCCGCCGGAAAGTCCGCAAAACGTCCCCGGAAAGGGAAATAGCGCCCTGTCTCGCCCGGAGTCATGGAATTGTAGACGAGACGCGGGACGTCAAGCAAGCGCATGGCCGACGGGCCGAAGCGCCCGCCGGAATCCTCGGCGCGACCGCGCGGTCACCCTGCCTCCCCCCCGCAGCGTCTCCCTTCAAGCGGCCGTGTCCAGCTTAAGTTACGGCCCCTGCCCCCGCGTTCCCGGAGTGCCTGCGCCGGACGCGCCGAGGTACGATAAGCCCAATCCCGGCGGCGGCCCGGGGATAGCCCGCGGGGCCGCGCCAAGGCCGCCCGGCAGCCCGCCCCGGCCGGCCTACGGCAACGCGCACGGGGAATTAGGCTGGACGCGCCGCCGGAAGGGGATAAGCCACAACCCGTTCAGGCTCGTCCTTGTCCGGGGGCGCGGCCGCGCCCCGAGGTTGCCTCTCCGAGGGGGAGACGAGCGTCACAGCTCTGGGCCCCGCCCGCTCCGATGGAGCGCGGCGCCACGGCTCCCCTGGCCGCGAAAAAGCGGCAGAAGAACGTGAACGCCGCGAACTCCGCGAGCCATGCGCATACGAGAGGCAACCCGTTCACCGGCTCCGGGGAGCTTTGGCCCAAGCTCCAGACGCCTATGGCGGAGACGTCCAACGCCAGCGCCGTCATGCCCGCCGGCTCCGTCAAGAGAAGCGCCCAGCCCCCGTCTGAGACGTAGCTTCCGAGCCTCGCGAGCCCGGGGAACCCGGTGCCCAAGTCCACGAGGAATCCCAACCACGCGGCCCAGGAGAGCGCGAAGCCGGCCCAGCCGCCCAGCATCGCCAGAAGGCGCGCCGATGCGGGGTTGAAGGTCAGCGTGGCCTTGGCCGCCGCCCCGGCCGCAAGCCCCGTCGCGGCCCCGTAGAGCGCGGCGAAAGCCGGGTTCAGCCACGGAGCGCCCGCGTAAAGGTCGGAAGAGTACAGGACGGCGGCCGCGTAAACCGGAGCCAGGGCCGCGGAAACCTCGGCGGCCGCCGCAGCGACCAGGACGGAGAACCAAGAAACGCTACGGGACGGACAGGACTGGCTGGGCATTACCGGGCTCCTCCCGCAGCCCCGGGCGGCATGCCCGGCCGGGGCCCGGCGCAACCCAAAGTCTCCGGCGGCCGCCCGCCGGGCTTCAGCCGTCTGCCTCGGTGCCGCGTCCCGCAAATTGCGGAGCCGGTACACAAGTCTCGGGGCGAGGGACGGCGGTCGCCCCGACTCTCCCCAAGGGAACTCCTAAACTCCGCCGTCCACCGGCAGTCCCTGCCGCGAGCCCGTAAGAGACGATCGGGACCGGGTTCGCGCGGTCGACGGCGGACAGATACAGGGAGGCGGGGCGTTCGTCCGAAGCCCTCGGGGCCCCGAGCCCGAAAAGGCCCGGCCCTTTAGCCAGCAACTGGCCGGAGCCCTCTAGCCAACAACGGGCCGGGCCGCGCTGGAAACCTGGCCGGGGCTGCAGGCTAGGCTCGTGCGCCCTGGCGCGCCGGGGCAACCGGGTGCGGAACGAACTCACGAGCGGGCCGAGATGCCCGCTGGCGACAGGGAAGGCTGAGGATTCTGCGCTCGGCCGCACCCGCCCCCGACGTCCCTCCCCCTCCGCCCGCGAAGCCTCACGGACATGTCGGCCCCCCAAAAAAAGGATCGCTGGGCCCTGAAGGCGCCCCCGGGCTCCCCGGGGCGGCTTTTTTGGGGGGCTTGGGCCCTAGGAGAGCCGCCCCCTCAAGGCGGCGATGGTCGAAAGCTGGAGCACGATACCCTCGGCAACTTTGACGGTCTCCATCTTCTTGCCCTTCTGATGGACGTAATTCACGTCGCATGTGCCCCAGGGAGAGCCGCCGTGGCTGCGCAGGGTCGCGAAGAAGCCCGACTCGCCGTTGTTTACCACCGGCGCGGAGGAGAAGTAGCTGACATCTCCGGAGGCGAGGCCCGATGTCACCTGCGAGAGCTGGTCAAGGTCCAGGGGCGCGGCGACGCCGTTCGGGAGCTTCGGCTCCCGGCGCAGGAAGGCCTTAGCCTCGAAAGAATAGGGCGCCTTGGCCTCTTTGGCAGAGCAGAGGTAGCAGCAGACGACGAAGATCAGGAACTCCACGATCCACACCCCCAGGAGCGGGAGCCCGTGGACCGCCGACGAGGAAGCCGAGCGTCCAATAGACCAGATGCCTTCCGAGTTCACGATCTTAGCAGATTCTATTAACGCCTCTGGATTCGATAATGCGGCCTTCCAGCCCTCCGTGTCAACGACCAGGCCCCATAGCTCGGGAAAGCCCGGAAACTTCGTCCCCAAAGAGAACAGCATCGACAGCCAGGCTACCCAGGACAGGGCGAAGCCTACGAGCCCGCCCAGAAGAGCCAGAAATCCCGCCAATGGAGGGTTAAGCGTGACTGTGGCCCTAGCCGCCAACCCACCTGCCAGCCCCGCCGCAGCGCCGTAAAACACGATCAAGGCTATGTTCGCGTAGATGAAGGGAACGAAGAGCGAGGCGGCGGCATACAGGGGGGCGAGCACAACGCTCGCCGCTGCGGCCGCCGGGAGAATGAGAACAGAAAGTCCGGAGACTCTGCCGGGCGGGGTGTAAAAGGAAGACATTTCGTCACGTCCTGTGGCCAGGGCCCCGTAGGCCCGGACCGGCATGGCCGCTTGCGTGCCAGGCGGGAGGCACCCCACGCCAGGACGGCTCGCGGGCAACTCGAGGTTTCTTCGCCAGGGCCAATACCCGGGCGCTCGAAAATGACAGCAAACCGCATTTTAGAGCAAACCGCAACACGGCGCAACATGCCGTCTGCCTCATCCCGCTCGCTTCTGGACGGCATTCCGGCCTCCCGACAATCCCAGCACCCAATTGCTCCATAATCGTCTAGGGAGAAATAATTGTTTTCCAAGAATAAATCAATTAAATAATTTTTAAAATTTTGATTAAACCCTATAATGCTTATCATCAATTAGGCGGCATGCTACCTCCGTCATAAGGTACACTACCGCCGCCCGTAACAGTGCCCGTCCCGGCATTGCCCGTAAAGGGTTACGCCGCTAAGGCATTGCCATTCTAGTCAAATATTAGAAAAAACATGCAAGTAAATCCTTATATAGCAAGACCATTTCTTGGATAATATTCTAATATTTATTCAGAATGGGAATACCATATGGGACGGCGACCTACAGAGGAACCGAACGTTCCTGAATGGAAAAAAAAACCAAAAAATCGCCGTCCTTGTCATTACTGTCTCTCATAAACGACAGGCTTTCACGCTTTTCACGGATGCAGGAGTTCGTCCTGTATCCATTATGCCTCCTCGCGTCCGGGAGCCTCGCTATCAGCGCGATACCGGAAACAATTCTGGCAAGTTTGCCTGAAGAACTCATTCTCAGGCTGGCAACTGCTCATAGCATTTCGCGAATCCGCCATCCATGACGCCGCCGAAATATTACGCTCAGGAACGCCTTATGCGTTTTCTTTTCGCAATGCCGGTGGTTTGCCTCCAGCTTCTTCCAGTTAAGCCTTGCGGCTTTCACCTTACTATCGGCTAACAGTACCCGCCGCCAAGTCTACAGAGGTCTTTCCCTCCAAATCATCGCCCTTACCGGGCACACTTTAAAATCTCCGAACGACGCTCTCGGAATGCGGCATGCCGCCTTGGCGATTCCGTTTCAAGCAGTTCCGGCGGGGGCTATGGGCCAGTTCCGGCGGGGGCTATGGGCCAAAAACGACGCGAGGCGCCGGAGCGGACTGGAATGTTTGGCTAACGCTTGGCCGGCATGGCAAAATTAGAATGGACAGCTCTGAACGGCCATGGAGCTTCTTCGGGCCGCCAAAGGCCCGGCAAAGAGCCTTTTGCGCCGGAGGCGGCATTATGGTACTCTCTATCCGTAGAGGAGGCGCGAAGACCGTGTCCAATCCAAATGACGCAACGCTTAACGGCCCTTTCGACGGCCTTGCCGACGTCTCGGAGCAGGGAGGAGTCTGGGCGGCGATCCATAAATCCCTTCAGGCCCCGCATTCAGCCGAAAAGACTCTCGTTCTCAAGGAGTTTGCCCAAGCCCTCAAGGAAGTCGCGCCCGAGGCCCTGGCGGCGGGAGCCGCCCAGCTTCCCAAGAAAACAGTGTCCGTGGAGACGTTGGCCGCTCGAGTCTCGATGCTAACGTGGTTCATTGGGGTGTTCTCTACCATTGTAGTTGCGGTTGTCATAGGGTTTTTGGCGTTCAGCCAAAGCAACGTGGGGCGCCTCGATACCAGGATAGGTGGCCTAGAAGCTAAGGTTGAAGCCAGGATGGGCAGCCTAGATGCCAGGATGGGCAGCCTTGATGCCAGGATGGACAATTTTTATGGCAAGCTTATGGATTTGCAAAAGGATTTTGCAAAAATGCAAGCCTCCCAGGACCACCTAAAGGCTTCCCTGGACGAAGTGAAGGCTTCCCAGGACAGAATGCAGGCTACCCTGGACGAAATGAAGGCTTCCCTTAACCGGTAGCTTGTCTCCTGCAAGGACCGGCAGATGCCCCTGCCTCCGAAATGCTCCACTCTTCTCTCTTCCAGGGAATACTGCACGGACAGGAAGTTCCGCCGAACGGCGTAAGGGCGGAGCAACGCTCCGAAAAACCGCCTGTCCTTCAGGACCGGCAATCGCCAACGTTCATGGGGACGAGCCCTGCGGCAAGCCTGGCCTCCCGGGCCAGCTTCTAATCATGGCCCCCGTCGGGGCCCTGGGGGAGCCGTCTCCTCCCGCCCCCGCTGGACAACGGCCCGCCTCGGCGACCGCCGGTTCGCTTTTTTTGCCAAGAAGGCCTACGGCCTGAACCCCAGGAAGCACGGTCGCCTTAACCGAAAACGAGCGCGCCAAAGAAACTACCGCGGCACAAGGCTTATGACCAGTACGCAATTCTCCCCGGGATTGTCCCAAAGCTGCCGGACGGCTCAGGAAGCTGGCTTGAGTCACGCTTCGCCCGGGCCAGAGGGGGGCACCCCCGGATTTCCCTGCGGCCTTATGCAGACAGACGCTTGTCCAGAGCATCTGAACCTTGGCCCGAGAACCCCGGGCCGGAGACGCGCCGCCCCCGTTCGGCGTTTGCCGAGCTTCCCCGCGCCGCAACTGGCAAACGCCCTAAAGCTGCTGGGACGCCCCAAGGCGCCAGAACGCCCGGAGGGCGGCTCCGGCGCGCGCCTGCACGCCCGGAAAGCCGCGGGAGTCTCCTCGCGCCCCGGCGGCCCGGGATACCCAGGGGGCTCACCGGACGCCAGAGCGCCCGCAAAGCCAGGGCAACGCCCCCTCCCCCTCAGTACTTGAGCCCGGTTTTCTCCCGCACCGCGTCCATGGTGACGGAAGCCGCAGCGCGCGCCTTCTTGGCGCCTTCAGCGAGCACGTCGCGGACGTAGCCATCCCTGCCCGCGAACTCCTCGCGCTTCTCCCGGAAGGGGGCGAAGAAGTCCCATACCATCTCCACGAGTTCTTTCTTGGTCTCGCCGTACTTCAGGCCTGGCTTGAGGTAGCGCTCGCGGAGCTCCCGCTCCCCTTCATCGTCCAAAAAAAGCCTGTAGATTGCGAACAGGTTGCAACTGTCGGGATCCTTTACGTCCTCGACCGCCCTGGCGTCGGTCGTTATCGACATCACGCGCTTTTTAAGAGTCGGCTTGTCGGTGAAGATGTCGATGGCGTTGTTGTAGCTCTTGCTCATCTTCTGCCCGTCTATGCCGGGCACGGTGGCGAGCTGGGGGTCTATCGCCGCCTCGGGCAGGGTGAAGACCTTTCCGTAGACGTTGTTGAAGGAGCCGGCTATGTCCCTTGCTATCTCCAGGTGCTGCTTCTGGTCCTTGCCGACTGGCACCACGTCCGCCTGGTAAAGGAGGATGTCGGCTGCCATCAGCACAGGGTAGGAGAACAGCCCGTGGTGGGGGGTCTCGCGGCGTGCGGCCTTGTCCTTGAAGGAGTGGCTGCGCTCCAGGAGCCCCATGGACGTGTGGTTGTGGAGCACCCAGGTTAGCTCGCAATGCTCCGGCACGTCCCCCTGCACCCAGAAGGTGGTCCTCTCGGGATCCAGCCCCAGGGCCAGGAAGTCCCGCCCAGCCTCCATGGTGTTGGCGGCCAGCGTCTTGCCGTCCGTAAGAGACGTGAGCGCGTGCAAATTCACGATGAAGCAGAAGAGATCGCTTTTCTCCTGCCAGCCTATCATGGACTTCATCATGCCGAAGTAGTTGCCGATGTGGAGCCTGCCCGACGGCTGGATTCCAGAAAGTACCCGCAAAAGGCTGCCTCGCTATAATCGCGGAAAAGTTAGCCCCGCGCCTCAGTGGCGGGGCCGCCCGCGCCCCGCGCGGCCTCTCCGGGGGCCCAACCCGCCCGCCGCGCGGGCCGGAGGCGTGTCCCCGGCCTAAAAAGCGCCTGGAAAGCCTCCCCGTCCAGGAAGCCTTGCCGGGCGGGCTGGCGGTACTCGCGCGAAAGCCCGTCGGCTCCGTCCGCGTCCGGGCACCTCAGGGCGCTCCCTGGCCGCTATCCGGAAGCGCTCAACAGAAAGCTTGGCCCCAAAGAAGGGCCCGAGCACTGAAAACTGCCTCTGGCGGGCGGGAGCGGGCTGGTGGAGTATAGCACAGTCGGCCGCCGTGAGGAGATTAGGGAGGTTCTGGGGGCGTTCCCGCAAGGCGGCCTCGCTGGCGAAGTCTCCGCTAGGCGGCCTCTCGGCCACCTCACCCGAAAACCCGAACTCCAGAAAGGCGTTCTTGCCGAGACCGTCCCTGAAGCGCCCTTGAACGCTTTCCCGAGAGGAGGCCTGGATTCGGACCTCCCCGAAAGGCGGCTTTCCAAGGACGCCAGCTTAACTCGCCTTGACGGGGCCGCCCGCGAAGAAGCGGCGCACGGGCCTCCCTCCCGGAAAGAGGAGTGCCAGGGCGGCTTCCGGGCACGTGCGGGGCCGCTGGGGCGCAGAACGGCGCGAAAACAGTGTCGGGAACGGCGGGCGGGCCAGTTTCCCCCGGAACGGACGGCGGTCCCGTCCGAAGGCCCGCGGGACGGCGCTTCGGCGGGGACACTAACTGTCAAGGGCGCCGCGCGCCGCTATCGGCGCGGGGCCGGGGAATGCCTCGGGAAGCCCCCCGTCCGCGTCCGGTTTTTCCTGAAGAGGTGGCTCGTTCAAGAGCCCGGCGGGCCGGTCCACGTCCAGGCCCCTCAGCAGCCCCAGCGAGCAGGCCAGGAGCTGGAGGGGCATGAGCGCCGTAAGCGGTCTCAGCCGGGGGGGAGCCGGAGGCAGCAGAATCGCGCAGTCGGCGGTTTTCAACAGCTCCGGGTCCTTGCGGGGGCCGTCCTCGGCGAAGAGCACGAGCGGCGCCCCCCGCCTGCCCAGGGCGCGGGCGAGATCGGTGAAGGACCCGTGGCCGTTGTGGCTGTCGCTGAAGGCCATGAGCGCCACCGGGGTGTCGGGGCCTGCAAGCGCCAGGGGCCCGTGCCCGAACTCACCAGCCGAGTAGCCCTCGGCATGGAAGCGGGCTATCTCCTTCAGCTTCAGCGCCCCTTCGTAGACCATGGGCAGGAGGTTTCCCTTAGCGAGGATGAAGAGGCGCGAATGGGAGGAAAGGAGCCTCGCCACCGGGTCCACCTGGTCGAGGCATTTGACCAGGGCCCCCCGCACCGTCTCGGCTATGCGTCCGAAGGGCTGGATCTCCTCCAGGAAGGTGTCGCCTAAAAGCCCCCTGACCTTCGCCATCCTGAAGGCCATGAGCCCCAGCACCAGCGTCTGGGAGGTGAAGGCCTTGGTGGAAGAGTGCGGCGTTACCCGCCCTGCGAGGGTGGTCACGCACCCGTCGGCGGCCCGGGCCAGGGGCGAGTCGGCGTCGTTCACGAGCGCCAGGGTGACGGCGCCCTTGCGCTTGGCGCGCTTCAAGGCATCCAGCGTCTCCCCGCTCCTCCCCGACTGGGAGACGGCTACCGCCAGCGTCCCCTCGTCCATCAGGAGCTGGTGCTGGCCGCTTTCCGAGGCCTGCTCGACCACCGTGGGAATCTCGGCCAGCTCCTCCAAGAGGTACCTCGCCGTCAGCGCGGCGTGGAAGCTCGTGCCGCAGGCGGTCAGGTAGACCTTGGATATCCTGGCGATCCCCTGGTCGTCCAAGGGCGGACGAGTCATCTTGAGGCAGTAGCCGGGCCCCACGTACTGCGCCAGGGTGTTGGCCAGCACGCGCGGCTGCTCCATGATTTCCCGGAAGAATAGCGGCTGGGTTTCGGTTTCCATGTGCCTTGGGATGCCCTTCGCGCCCGTCCCCGCGTCGGCTCGCGGCGTGGCGCGTGAAAGTTAGGTGATGAAAAAAAGCCGGACGGAAAACTTAAAACTGAAACTGGGAAAAATCCGAACGCTGAAAGAGGAAAAGAAAAATTGAAAAGCAAAATTCCAGTAACGGAACAGTCGGCGAACGGCATCGCCGCAAAGCCAAACGACCGGAGGAATTCCAAGGAAATACCGTACGTAAACCTTAAACATAGGCTTTCGAAACGGTGCCGGTCGCCCGGAAAGGCTGGAGGCCAAACGGAAAAGCGCTAAACGGAAAAGCGCTAACCGGAAAGGCAAGAACCGGACACGGCGTTTGCGTGAACCGCCGAACCGGGAGCGAAAGGCGCGGCCCGGCGGGCTGCCGCGAACGTTATCCACTCTACCGGAACCGGAGCGGCCAATCAAGAGCTGGAAAAGGCTACCGAACGAGCCGGTTCGGGGAGGCGGGCGCCTTGCGCTCCAGAAGCCAAACCCGCGGCGCTCGATCGCGAGTTACACGGGAATCCGGACGGCGCGGCTTTTCACCGCGCGCTCGTCGCGATGTTTCTCAATCGCGAACATTCATCGCCGAACTTCCGAAAGAGCGCGGCTCGTCGGTTTGGCGTCCAATGGAACACAGAATGCAATGGCTGGGTCGTTTCCAGTTTCCCAGTTGCTGGATACCGCTAACCGCGGATACGCTACCCATCGATCACAAAGGTACCTGATGCGGAAGGTCTTTATGCTTACGACTGGAAGCCCGGAAACTTTGACGGTCGGCAAGGCCGGATGCCGGAAGGGTAAAAGGCCGGAACGCAGGAAAAACCAAAGACAGGAACGCCGGGAAAAAACAAAGTCGGCAGAACCAGACTGAAAAGTCCAAGACAGTTAAGCCCAAGACGGGAAGAGGCAAAGGCTTGCGAGGGCAACCGGCTTGAAAACGAGCGGCCTGAAAATGCGACTGGCTCTCCCCAAACCGTCTGCACCTGCTGCTACAACTGCTCCCCCCCCCAGACCATCTATCTCCTCCAGTCGAACTGGACGGAGCGACAGACGATCTGGAAAAAGCACACGATCTGGACGATCCAGGCGAGCCAGGCTATCCTGGCGAGCCAGGCGATCCTGGCGAACTAGACGATCCTCCGCCGCGCCGGAGCGGCCCTCCGGAAACTAGCTCCGCCGGGGCCTGGGAACCCGCCGCCCGCAGGCTGTCCGGCCCCCCGGGGGGCGCCCGCGTTCGCCCCGGCCGGCACCGCGACCCCGGAGAGCGTCGCGTGGGGGGCCACCCTGGCGCCGGGGCCTATCTCGACGTCCGTCAAAACGGCGTAGGGCCCTACCACCGCCCCCTCGCCTATCCTGGTCTGCCCGGCCAGCACCGCCCCGGGGCCCAGCACGCAGTCGCGCTCCAGCCGCACAGAAGGCTCCACGTAGGTGGAGTAGGGGTCGTGGAATGTGACCCCGGCCCTGAGCCAGGCCTCGTTTATCCGGAGCTTCAATGTCTCCTGGCAACGGGCGAGATCGGCGCGGTCGTTTACCCCCTGTATCTCCCTGGGGTCGGGTCCGGTCACCGCCGAAACGAGCTCGCCCCTGGAACGGAGTATCCCCACGACGTCGGTCAGGTAGTATTCGCTCTGGGCGTTTTGCGGCCTAACGGCCTCCAGCGCCCCGAAGAGGGCCCCTGTGTCCGCCGCGTACACGCCGGCGTTAACCTCGCGGATGGCGCGGGTGCCCTCGTCCGCGTCCCGGTACTCGACTATGCGCTCCAGCCATCCCGCCGGGTCGCGCACCACCCTGCCGTAGCTCGCGGGCTCGTCCAGCTCAGCCGTCAAGACCGACAGCGGGGCCCCCAAGGCCCTGTGGGCCGCGAGGAAGTCCAGCATGGTCTGAGGGGACACCAGCGGCGCGTCCCCGGGGAGAATCACCACGGGCCCCTTCCAGCCGTCCAGGGCGCTCCGGGCCGACCAGACGGCATGCCCCGTGCCCAGCTGCTCGGCCTGGACCACGTACTCCAACCCCGGGGGGCTCCCCAGGGCCCTTTCAACCTCCTCCGCCCTGTGGCCCACGACCACCAGGACCTTGCCGGGGCGCAGGTACTGGACCGCGTTAAGGACGTAGGCAAGAAGCGCCCGCCCCATCACTTTGTGGAGCACCTTGGGCGTCCCGGACTTCATTCGCTTGCCCATGCCGGCCGCCAGCACCACCGCGGCCGGAGGGTCGCTCGCGGGCGGGGGCCCGAGGCTCAGTCCTTCGAGGTCCATCAGAGTGTCGCGAGCCCTCCCTGCCTCCCGCCCTGACGCCCCGGGCACGCCCCGCGTCGGCACGGCGAGCGGGCTTCCAGGAGCGCTTCCTAAAACATAAAGGTGCGCGGGGGCCGTGTGAGCCCCGCAAGGCCTTCCGGCGGCGGGCCTGTCGTTTACGTTCAAGATACTATCAGATCCCCGGGGCGATTTCGAGCGGCGGCGCCTTCACGGAGCGGCCGGGCAGTCCCCAATCGGGGGTTCCGCCGCACCTTTGGAGGGGGGAAGATTTTTTTTAACCCCTCCGAGTTTTCCCGCCGTCCGATCCGCCCCGACGTGCCCCGCGCGCTGTCGGCGGCCTGCCCCGAGAGGCTCCACCAGGCCGAACCCAGCACGGGACGGCGTTTCGCCGGTCGATCCAGGCATCGCCCCCAGGCGTGAAGAAGTGGAGGCTCGGCGAGGCGGGGGCAAGGCGGCGGGCGGCCCAGCCCGAAGCGGAGTCCGCAGGTCCTCCCGCCATTTGGTGGGGGCCGCCGCTCACCCCTCCCTATACGTTCATGTCGGCTTTCCGACACCCCGGCCCATGAAACGCGTATGGCTGCATAGAGTATGCTCTTGGCCCGGCTACACTAGAAAACGGTCCATGGTTGACCTGACATGCAACGGGCGGCGCCCCGGCCCGTGGAAGGCACCGCTTGTCCGCGTTGCATGTCGCGGCCTCCCCGGGGTGCGCGGCAAGAATACCTTTCATGCTAAACCGCCGACAAGGAAAAAAGATTTATTGCTTGAAGGGACGGTTCCCGCCGTGGGCGGCAGGAAACTCCCGGAAACAGCCGCCAAGTGAGACCGTAAGCTGCCTGGACTCCCGTTCGGGCGGCCTATCGCCCTATCCTCGGAATGGCTCCCCGCCGACAGGGCCTGACAGCCGAAGAGTCACGCAAGCGGGATCTCCTGCCGCGGCGCGCCGCAACCCCGAAAACCTCCCGGCTCACGCCGCGCCGCCTCATGTTCCTACGGGACCAACCCCGCCGCCGGGGAACTTCAGTACGCCGCCTCCGGCATTCGCCGAAGGTCAACTCCAGAAGCCCGCCCCCCTCCCCGGGCAACTGGCTCAATCCCCTTCAGTCCGCGGGGTATCCCGGAGCCGCCCCCTCCCCGGCAGGGCCCAAAGCCGTCAGGCTTCTTTGGGACGCCCGCCCTTGCCGCCGCGGCGGCAAACCGGCGCCGCCGCCGTCCGGGGAGGGGCACGGCCCCCATTCGCCGGATCCCCCTCCGAAAGGCGTCCCGGTCCCCGCGTTTCGGCTTTACCCAGTCGGCGGGAAGGGCGGCTCGCCGCGCCGCCGGAAACGGGGCCCGGCGGAATTCAAAGGCTGCCGACAATAACGGCGTGTCCCTCCGGATGGGGGGTTTGCCTACCCAAAGCCGTCCCGGGGGGCGGGCGGGGGGGTTACGCATGTCCCGTCCTTAAACTTCAAGG
>JAIRZX010000462.1 GCA_031267005.1 Deltaproteobacteria bacterium | reverse complement strand
TACGACGATTCGAATAAAACCAACATAAATGTAACTTTCAGGGCCACACAAATTTTACCGTATCCGTTCACGGGGTGGAAAGCCACCTCCCCCACTGGTATCGTGCGACTTCCCGCATTACCCAGGGACGCCTCCTGCCTGCCCCAGGACCGCCGAACCTTGCCCCTGAGCCCCCCCGCACCCTCTCGTTTGCCTGAAGCTCGATTCCAGCCAGACACAGGACCGCCCCCCCCTCTAGCCCGTGAACGGATACGGACTTAGGTATCCGTTCACGGAATTTTTTGCCGCAAATAGAGTCTGCCAAGAAAACTGAGCCTGCAAACGTGGATGGCTGCCCAAAAGGCCGCACATTGACCTACCTGAGGGATTTGACTGTCAGCCGGAACCCAGATCCACGGGTGAGGGTTCCATTCTCCGTCATCTTCCCTTCGGTTCAGGAAAATCCTAGGAGTACCCTTCAGAACTCCGAGCCAAAGCTGGAACCTGTTCGCACCGAAACCACGACACGAAGGGAAGCTCGGATGCCTGAACTTGCCTGGAATGTCAGCCTATAGAGTTCGACCGATTCGAAGCTGGAGCAGAGGCTGAGGATGAGGATGAGGCAGAAGGCGAGGGAAGATGAGGGTGAGGGGAGGAGGTTCCTCCATTTGTCGGGGACCTTTTCTCTGCCGAGGCCAGTCCAGGGCGGGGCGGGGGCTCCGGGCGGTCTGCGGATCGGCGGCAACTCAGGGGCGCTGCTCCGGTCCGGCGACGGGCGGGGCGCTCCCGTCGGGGTTCCCAGCGCCTGCGGAATCATCCGAGGTCCGGGGCCGCTCCGTGTCCCCGGCGGGTGCAAGCTGTCCGGTCATGAGAGCCTGAAGTTTTCCGATGTCAACCCGCATGTCCGTGACCGTCTTAATCAGTGCGTCAATCTTGGCATCATACTTGTCATCCAGCGCGGATATCCTGTTTTCCAGTTTGTTTTCCAGTCCGTTTATCCTGTTTTCCAGTTTGTTTTCCAGTCCGTTTATCCTGTTTTCCAGTTTGTTTTCCAGTCCGGTTATTCTGTTTTCCAGTCCGGTTATCCTGGTTGCCTGGTCGGCGAACCTGGCTTCCATGTTGCTGGATAATCCGGAGAGGCTATATACGATAAACGCCCCGATGAGGGTGGCGATAATGCTGAGGACTGTGCCGGGGGACACTCGGTACAATGCGAACCGGTTGTCCACCGCAACCGGTCGGACGGGCGGCGTTTCAGATGCCGCAGTTGTTCCCGGCGACTGCCCGTTTCCCGCTGTCGGGGCCTCGGAGGCGGTAATCCCGAGCTGACGGCGGATTTTATCCTTCTCGCCTTCGGTGGCCGTGTTAAGAGCCTTTTCCAACGCGGCCATCAGGTCCGAAGTCCCGATGCCGAAAGATCCCTCAACAGCTGCGGCATCTGGGTCAGACATGGAACTCGCCCTCCTTTTGTTCAAGATGCCACGGAAAGCTGACAGTGAAAAGCCCTGCTTCAGTTCCCTTCAGTTCCGGAGGCAGGAAGCGGCAACGTATCCGTTCGCGGGGGGGCAAACCGGCCTTTCGGGGGGGGGGAGGGGGAGGGTATCCAAGCACTGCCTTGGGACAACACAGTAACCGTTCACGGCTTATTTTATATAATACAAGAGCCGAGCTTTCAACAAAACTTAAACATCTGCGCGGCTCATCCCAATACGCTAAAACTGTACTCTTCCTGAGCTATTTGGCAGCCTCGCGGCCTCATGATCCCCACTTATTGCAACTGGCCCCTAACTCCTGATCACTACTCCAGGTCGGCGCAAGCGAGTTGGCGCCCCTCCTCCTTGAAGGCTGCTCCGCAGACGGAACGAACCTGTCCCAGGGCCGCCACGCTGCAGGAGTATCGTGCGGCCCGTCCCGGCGGGTTCTTCTGACGCGATTCCGCGTATTGCCTGAGGACAGGGACCTCCCTTGGCTTCAGGAAACGAGTTTTTGCCGGCAGCCCTCTTCAGCTCGACGTCCGCCCGGAAGGAACCTTGGCCCTCCGGCCGGGAGCTTTCGCCCTGGCTTCAGAGCCCCCCTGCGACCGTCCTTCGCTTTCGCGTCGTGGGCAAGACCCGGAGGCTTCCGGCGGGCTGCTTCCTGGGAAGCCGCGAGGCCCCGTCCCCGGGCAACCTCAGAATCCCTCCTGGCGGACCGTGAGGCTTCCGGGAGGGTTGTCGGCGGGCCCCCACGGCGGCGAGCACGGCCGGAAGCCCACGGCTGCTTCCTCGCTGCTAGGGTATGCTTCCCGTTGGAAGCCGCCTGGCCGAAATCAGCCGCCCCAGTACGGGCGTCCGGACTATTGCCTTTCCCGTTAACGGGAGAGGGGATCTGCCTCGGGCTCTTCGCTTTGTTGTTTGGGTATTCCCGGTGCCAGTCCGGGCGCGCGGCCGTTTCTCGCCCGCGCGGCTTGTCTCGGCGCGGGGCCCTCCGGTCCCGGTATTCCGTCCGCCTCCGCCGGTGCGGGTGCCGCCAGGGCCTCCGTCCGGCGGGCGGCAGTCGGGTCGTGGCTCGTCGCCGCCGCCCTCCCCTGATCGGGGGGACGACCGTTTCCCTTTCGCGGGAGCCTGCGTGCTCCCTCCGTTGTTCTGTTTGGCGCCGCCAGTCCCGGCGCTGGGCCCTGGCCCCCGCCGAGCTCAGCCTGCGGAGGCGGTTATTCCGAGGGTCCCTGCGTCCCCCGTTTTCCCGGAGCCGCCTTTGGCGCGGGCTGCGTCGGGCCGTGCGGCCCGGGTGCAGTCCTGTTCGGGGTCCTCGGGCCCGTCCGTCCGGATCCCCCCGTCCTGGACGGGCTCCTCGGCTCAAGTCGTCTGGGTACTCCCCCCCGTCCTGGGCGTCCAGGAGCCTCTCCCTGAACTCATCCCTGGCGCAGCGCAGAACCGGCAAGGGGCCCTTGGGGTCGGGGTGGTTCGTCTCCGTATCCAATATGGACACCTCGACCCGACTCTGGCCGAGGAAGAAGGCGGGCTTGTTCATGGCGGCTGCCCACCGGGCTCGACCGGGGCGGCCAGGAAACTCCCGGTTGTCTCCTGGTCCCTGAGAGCCTCCCCCCCGGCGCATACCGCGTTGTCGGGGACGGCCCGGCGCGGGCATCCGAGGTGACCAGCAGTGAGGCCCAAGGGCGTACCGTGCCGGACGATCACTA
This sequence comes from Deltaproteobacteria bacterium, assembly GCA_031267005.1. Classification (GTDB taxonomy): domain Bacteria; phylum Desulfobacterota; class Desulfarculia; order Adiutricales; family Adiutricaceae; genus JAIRZX01. The sequence continues at coordinate 5,352 of JAIRZX010000462.1, read as the reverse complement.
TGGCCCTGGCCGCGCAACGATTGTTCCGCACGGGTTCCAAGCCGGTTATGCCGTTGAAGAACCAGACGCGTGAGGTAAACGTGTACAGGCACATGAGCTGCCCTTCCATGAGTTCCAAAGCGGCCTTCGCGACATCCGATGTCCCCGCCTCCCAGGCAGAACGCGCTTCGAGGAATGCCTTCATGACGGCGGGGGAGTTGAATTGTTACAGAATTTCATTAATTTCGGTTCCAGGCTGAATTTCCAAAAGGATTGCGTGGTTGCCGTTATCCGGGCGTCCGCCCCGGTTTATTTCGGATGCGTCTTTCATGATCGCATTGACAAAGCGCACAGGACTCAGGCAAAGCAGCGCATAGCCACGTCGGGGAGGTTCCCTTCGCGCCGGGCGAATCATCAAGTCGCGAAAAAATACTAACGAATAAATTTTAACTTCTGAGATAATCACTATGAAATATCAAAGGTTACTGGATAACAACATTGACACGTTGCTTCTTTGGTCCTAAGATTAGCACGTCAAGCTTTTAGCGCTGTTTTTCCTTCCCGCGCGGTTCGGGCATGCCAGTCCCTTCCCGCCGCTTTTCGGGCTTTCCTTTCGCCGCATTCAGTTTTCTGCGAGACCAAACGTTAAGGGCCAGACGGCGCGATCAAGCTTCTATTAGGCTCCCGCCACGGAACTGGGGCCAGCACGGAACCGTTGCCAGCAAAGACCCCGGAATTACCCGCCCCGTCCAGCCCGGGGGTAATCGTCACCCGGACTCTTTAGGCTTTGAAGCGGGATCGCGGGCGCAACGGCTCCCGGTGCCGAAAGCCCGCCGAGCGCCCGGCCGGGGCGGAGTTCCCCCGTGGGGCACCTAACCTGAGGCGCCAATCCCCCCGTTTCTTACGGGCCCCCGCCAGTACCTCGCCGAAGAATCCCGAAATTAAGTGACGCCAAATGACGAACCGCCAATCCCTAGACAAGGAAGCCGTGCTAAAAGCCTGGGTTCAGGCTGACTTCGGCGGGACAGCCGCAATGACGGCCCCCCTTCCCCCCGACGTCCCGGAGATCAACGCCGCCGCCAGGCGGGAGTTCGACTCGGCCGTCGCGCGCCTCGCTGCGCGCGCCCCCGAACCGCCCGGGATCGTGCGTTCATTAGTAGGCCCCCCTGGCTCGGGGACGAGCCACCTTCTTTCCCGGCTGCGGGAGACCACCTTGGAGGCGGGAGGACTCTTCGTCCCGGTCACCATCCCCGACGAAGACCATATTTCCGCGTACCATATCATGGACGACGCTTTCATGGACGCCATCATCCAGCCAGGCGCGGGCCATCCCTCGCGGCTGCGCCTCCTTCTGGAAGGCATAACTGCCGCTCTCGGCTTAAGCCCCCCGGTCTGGATTGACGGCGATCGGGACATTATCCCAAAAGAAGTGATAGCCTCCGTCCAAAAGTCCGCAGTTTTGAAGCTCGCCGGAAGCGGCAGGCTCCAGGCGCCGGGAAACATCAAGCACGTGAAGGGCGTCTTCGAACTCGCTTCGGAGGATAAATACCACGCCGACTGGACGAAGAGTGGCCTTGCGCACAGTTCAATCGAAGACCCTACCAGCACCTTCGGCGCCCTTACCTGGCTCGTCTCGCTCGCGGGTTCCTTCACAGTGCTCGCGATCGACCGTCCCGAGACTTTCAAGGGCGTCAAGCCGAACTCCTACTACGGGACTACCCGAAAAGACTGGATGAAAAGCCTGGCGAACGAAATCAGTTACCGCGCTCGGATCGGCTTCCGGGCGTTCTTGGTAGTTTCCTTCCACTGGGAAGGCTGGCATTGTTTCAGGAGGGTCGCGAAACAAGACTCCTTGAAATATTTCGCCCCCCCCATGGTCCTCGGAGCCGATAGCGACCCCGTCAGCCTGGAAAAGGCGGTCGCCGCCCGCCTCGGCGAGGCCTACCTCCGTTTCGGCGTAGAGCCCCCGTACCCCGCCTGGCCTTTCCCGCGCTCCTTCTTCGAGGAGCATGCAACCTTCAGCCCCCGCCAGGCCCTCGTGGACTGCGGCTCCTACCTCGCCCGGGGCGTCGCTGTTGGCGTGGCTGAAGAATGGCTTCCGGAGAGCGCGGCGGCCGCAGGGGACCCGCCGGACCCGGAGGCCGACTTCGGCGAGATGGATCTCGCCTTCGAACGGGGGACGGGCTATTCGGAGCCGGCCCGCTGGCAGTCTTTCTGGGAGATTTCGCTGAGGTACTGCCTGGAATGCCTCGTCGTCGAAGACCCCCGCCTCCAAGCGACCGACGTGGAGGTAGCGACCCGTTCGGTAGACCTCTCCGAAGACGCCTTCGCTATCATCTCGGCGCGACCTGCCGGCGGCGGCTCCTCCCTTACCGTCACCGCGGCGCTCCGGAGCCACGGGACAATGCCCAAAAGGATCGCGGACGAAGTCCTGGGCGGCCTTGAATCAGGGCCCGGCGGCGCGGCCAATATAATCGTACTGGTAGCCAACGAAGATACCCTCCCAAGGAAAATGGCGGGCGGCAAGGCGTTCGCTCGCCTCGCTGCCGCCGGTGCCGCGGTCGTCGTGCCGACATCTGAGGACGTCCGGCGCCTGGACGGCCTCTCGGCAGTCATCCAAGGCTTTCCGGATTCCTGGGCAGCTTGGGCCCGCTCCAGGAAGCCCGCCGGAAATACGCCCCTCCTGGCGAAGGAGGCTTCGAGGTTCTCGGAAGCCGTAGGATACGCCGCGATGGACGGCAAGTCCGCCTCCCGCCCACCCTGGAGGACGCTCCGCCCGCTAGCGAGTCTCGGGAAGCTCGTAAACGAGTGGGACGAATATCCAGGAAAGCCGGCACAGATGGCGGTCGAGGGTTTCCTAGAGAACGTGGCCGTCTTCGGGAATACGGGATCGGGAAAGAGCGTGCTCCTGAAACGCCTGGTCGAGGAGGCGGGGCTCCATGGCGTCTCAAGCCTCGTGGTGGACCCCTCGGGCGAGCTTTCCCTCTTCCCCGAACCGTGGCGGGAACGTCACGGGGACTTTACGGAGGAAGACGCCCTGTCGGCGGTAAGCTTCTTCGAAGAGGTCGACGTCGCGGTCCGCGCCCCCTCCGATCTCTGCGGCAACCCCTACTGGCCTCCCCTCGTCCCGGATCTGAGAGGCATCGCCATCCTCGGCGACATGAAGGCGCTTGAGAGCGCCGCCGCGATGGCCACCAGCTCGATCCAGGCCGAGCTGCTATCAAGGAGCCGACTCTCGCCGACCTTAAGGGGGGCGCTTACAGACGCCATGCGGTCCATGGCTTTGGGCGGGCTCGATCCGTCTTTGGACAGCCTCATTTCCGAACTTGGAAAGGCCCCAGAGCGGGATGGCGGCGGTTGCGGGAGGGAACCCGCCAAAGCGGCCCGCGGGCTCGTCGAACTCCTGACGTCCGCCTTAAAAAAAACACCCGTCCCGGAGGGCGGGGGAGCCCAGGAGGGGGGGGGAACCACTGAGGGTGGAAGAACCCTGGAGAACGGGGGAGCCACAGAGGGCGGAGGAGGCCAGGAGGGCGGGGGAGCCCCGGAGCCGGAAAGAGCCTCGGAAAGCCTCACGCTTATCCCGCAGGGCACCACCCGCCCCAGAGTCACGGTCGTAAACGTCGGGCTCGTCGACCGCTCCCGCGAAACAAAGGGCGCGATGATGCGGAGGACCGTATCCTCCTTCCTCGCCGCCGCGGCCGGTCGCCCCCCCGCGAAAGGGCTAAACGGAATCATCGCCATAGATCAGGCTGACGTTCTCGCTCCAAGCAAGGCTCCGAAAGCTGTCAAGGACGTCGTCGACTGGATAGCCTCCGAGGCCGGAAGGCTCGGCTACGGGCTGATCCTCGCTGCCCGAACGCCCAATGACGTCTATGCCGGGCTCATCGAGGGGTGCTCCGCACGTTTCGTAGGGCGCCAGTCGTCTTCGGCGGACGTCAAGTCCGCCGCCGCCTTCCTCGGCGCGAAAGGCTCCAGGAAAGCCCTGAGGCTCCCCTCGCTCCGCAAAGGGCAGTTCCGTGCGGCCCTCCCTTGCCTTCCCTGCCGAGTTCCGGTGAAAATAAGGACCTCCATGTGCCTCACCTGGCAACCTGACGCGGCGCAGGACAGCCGCGTCATCCTTTCAGCCGCGCGCCGGTCCGCCTCCAAGCTTTCCAAACGCGGCTGACGCCGCCGTATCCGTTCACGGGGTAGAAGACCACCTCCCCCCTAACCTGCAACCCCGCGCGGGCATCCCCGGGACTGCCGCGCCCCTGCCCCGGAACTGGCTCTCCGCCGCCCATTCCCTTGACAAAGACCCGGCCGGGACTTATTTTTGATGCCTATATCGGACATCAACAAGCCGCCGCGCGAGGCCCCGAAGGGCCCGCCGTCCGGGTCAGGCAGCAATAAACGAGTTCAGGGGGCGGGCGGACAATGGAACAGGGTACCGTAGACCGGAAAGTTGCGCTCCAAGCCTTCCACAACGTGAATTTCAGGTGGGCCGACATCCTCAAGCCCGAAGCCGACGGCAAACGGTACGACATCCCCGGCATCAACTCCGGGGCGAGGATCGCCCTGGAGACGCGGCTCAAACAGCTCAAAGCCGACCCGGACGGACAGACCGCCCTCGTCATGCCTATCATCGGCAACGCCGGCTCGGGGAAAACGCATCTCTTAAACGGCCTGCGCGAACTCACGGCCAGAGAGGGCGGCTTCTTCATACCCGCTGACATGACGAACCTCAAAGACTTCCACGCGACAGTCAACGCCGCGGCGCTGGACTCCCTGGTAGCCAAACCCGCCTCCGGCCGCCAGCCCCTGGCGGCGCTACTGAACAACATCATGATCGAGGCCGGGACGGAGCCGCTCGCGCCGGAGCGGGAGGGCGGATCCGTGCCCTCGATCCCGGCCCCCGAGCTTAAAAACGCGCTCTCCGCCGCCCGAAACGGGCTCCACAGGAAACACCGCATCAAGTTCAGGGACGCCATGACGGCACTGGAAGCTGTCTTCGCCCTCGCCTCGGAGGACATGGAGGAGAACTACCGCGGGCGCTCGCTCCTTACCGGAGAATGGAGCCCGGAGGGCACGGTGCCAGCCCGGCCTAAAGGCGGGGCCGCCGCCCTTTCGGGGCTCACCTGGCTGATGTCGTTAAACGGCGGCTTCACCGTGCTCGCGATAGACCAGCTGGACGCCATTCTCGCAAAGCTCCACGAGGACATTTCCAACGCCACGCGGTTGGCCATCGTGTCGAAACTCTCCAAAGAGCTGGGGGACTTTCACTCCGCCACCAGCAAAACCCTCCCGGTCGTTACCCTCGTGCCCGAAGTCTGGGGCCGCCTGGAGGAACTGGGGATAAAGTCCTCCATGGGCCGCTTCAACAACCCCTCCTTCCTC
>JAIRZX010000421.1 GCA_031267005.1 Deltaproteobacteria bacterium | reverse complement strand
GCCACTATAACGGCGTGGAAGGCGACCGCGACGATCAGGGCCCTCCGGAGGGCTTTCTTGTCCCGGTCTTGGATGGAGGAATCCATAACGGACCTCCCTGTCATGCGATTGGCAGGTTTGTCGGCCTGGAAGGCTTAGTTGTGAAGGCGTTCGGCCCGGAAGGCTTAGGCATGGAGGCGTTCGGCCCGGAAGGCTTAGGCATGGAGGCGGTCGGCCCGGAAGGCTTAGGCATGGAGGCGGTCGGCCCGGAAGGCTTAGGCATGGAGGCGGTCGGCCCGGAAGGCTTAGGTTTTACGGCGGAAAAGGCCGAACGGACGATGCGGCAGGAACGGAAAGCTCGGCGGTCGGCCCGGAAGCCTGCGGAAGGCAAGGAGGCTCGCGGCGGGCTAAGGTGCCTCCGGTTCCTGGCGGGCCGCGCGAGGGGCGGCTTGGCTTAAACGCCCCTTGGGGTCTGTCAGGCTTTCGGGACGGCCGGGAATGCGCCGTCCGGGGCGGTCGAGGCCACGGGGGAGGCGGGGGCCGCCGCCGGGGCGGCAGGGGAAGCGGGCGCGGCGGGCTCCGAAGGCGCGGCCGGGGTTGCGGACGGGGCCGGATGCGCCGCCCCGCCGGGCGAGGGATGGGCTGCGGGCGCCCCCCCTGCCGGGGCCTCGCCGCTTCCCCCGCCGTCGGCCCCGGGTCTCACGTTCGTGACCAGGGTCACCCGGGCGAAGCCGGCCTCCCCCAGCTCGGCCATCAAGCTCATCATCTCGCCGTACTTGACCTCGCCGTCCCCGCGCACGTAGACCTCCCCGCTCGCGGAGGCCAGGGCGAGCTCGCGGAAGACCGAATTGCGGGCGGCCTTGTCGACCGGGTCCTTGTCCACGTAGGCGACGCTTTGGGCGTCCAGGCTCACGATGAGGGGTTTCTCGGGCCGGGGCATAGGGGTCCCGGAGGTCTTCGGGAGGTTGATGCGCACCCCTCCCATCATGAGCGGTGCCGTCACCATGAAGATGATCAGCAACACCAGCATGACGTCTATGAAGGGAGTCACGTTTATGTCGGAAATGGCCCCGACCTCGTTCTGCCCGGGTATGAGTTCGTCTCTCTCGTTCATTGTTTCCGCCCTCCGTGTAAGGGGGATGGAGGCGTCGGGGCCTCTACTGGCTCTCGACCTTTTTGAGCATCGGCCGCTCGCGGCCGCCGTCGCCGACGGCGGAGAAGTGGATCCTCGCGAGCGAGTTCCCGACCAGGCTGATGCCGTTCAATGCCTCCTTGGTCATCTTCTTCATGACGGCGTTTATCTTGTTGTAGGCGACGACCGCCGGTATGGCCGCCACCAGGCCCATGGCGGTGGCGAAGAGGGCCTCCGCGATGCCCGGGGCCACCACGGCCAGGGTGGTCTCCCCGGAGGCCGCTATGCCTATGAAGCTGTGCATGATGCCCCAGACCGTCCCGAAGAGCCCCACGAAGGGGCTGGTGGAGCCGACGGTGGCGAGGAAGGTGGTCCTCGCGTCCAGGCGGTCCAGCCGCCCGGAGAGCGTGGCCCGCATGCTGCGCTCGGTGCGTTCGCGGAAGTCGGCCCGGGTCTCCGAGCCCGACGTGTCCTCGGCCTCGCGCACTCCGGCGGCCACGATGAGGGACGTGAAGCCCGGATACGCGCCAGGGTCCACCTCGTCCCCGATGGACGAGGCCGCCCTCTTGAACGCGAGGACGTTGCGGCTGGCCCTCTTGAAAAGCGCCGCCTTCTCCAGGATGACGATCCAGCAGACCAGGGACGCCAGCAGCAGTATCACCATCACGCCCTGGACCACCGCGTCGGCGTTCAAGAACATGCTTTGAATGGAATAGTTGCCCAAGATTGTTGCCTTTAGGGGATGGATTTCCAGTCGGGGGACAAAAAAAAAGCCCGGAACACGATTTCGTGATCCGGGACGCCCATTGATCCGGGAGACGGCAAGCCAAGCCCTAGCGTACCCCCACGCCCCGGGCTCCAAGCGTCAGCAGGCAGGTCTTCTGACTTATCCCGTCCCCGCCAAAAGCCTTCCCGACCAGACTGGAGTGGTTAGTGGCTGTGAAAACCGATTAGCGGGGTCGCCCGGCGGAACCGGGCAGGGAAATACAGCGATGGGCTCGTCCCTGACTTGCACAGGATTCCCAATTAAGCCTTTGCGGCGCCTACTGAATGAACAGGATTATAGCCTTGCCGGAATTTTGTTGTCAATAGCGGTTTATGAGTTTCCGGGCTCGGAGCTAACATACCGGAATTATTAGAGAAATTACCCCAAAAGACCTTTTTCGGTCTTTTCTGGAGCCAAGGGAGGCGGCTAATTTATTAAAAATCCAGGGGCAGGCCCCGGGATGGCTCTGGTCTGGCTTCCAGAGGGGTCCTGAAGGGCTTTTTTTGCCTCAGAGAGGGCTTCATTGTGCCTCCGGAATGTCTTTCTTAGATCTCCGGAAGGGTTTTGTTGTGCCTCCGGAAGGGTTTTATGGCATTCGGAAACCCCATACCTTATCTTAGGTTCCAGACAGGGAAATACGGACAGACTCGGAAGCCGCTTTTGGGTCAAGCGCCGACATCCGGGGGCTGGGTAGCGGCCCCCTAACTGGGAGGTCGGCTGTAGACTTCGGGGAGGGGGGCTGGAGGGGGGCGCGAACTCGAATCCGTCTGGGAGTTCCCATCATCAATTGGGACCTCCCATCCGCCTGGGAGTTACAGATGGATGATGGCTGCTTTGGGGGGGGGTGCCTGGGAGGGCTTCGTGCGGGAATGGCAGCGGTGGCGCCGTGGCGGGGTCGGAGTGCTTGCCGCGCTCAAGCGAGGAAGGCGGCATCTTTACGGGGTGAGAACAGAAGGGGTTGCGAAATGGTCACGGGGGGACGGGCGGGAAATAGCTCGGGCGGTCTGCAGGAAAGCGTATGAGCGAGAGAGTTATGAAAATATGTCGCCAAAATTCAGGTTGAGTTATTACAGAGGATGAGGGAAAGGCGGGAAATCGATGACGGCGCGGGACTTTAGCTGGAAGTGAAAACTGTATGAACTGGGCTTCCTCAGCTGTCGCGGACGTGCCGGGAACTCCGTCTCAGTCTCGGAATCAGTGGGTTTCGATCGCAGTTAGCACACGGGCGTTGGGACGACGTTCAACGCGCGGAAGCGAGCTAGTGCTTAGAAGCTAAAGTAAAAGTGAGAATCCCATGTGAAACATCAGCAAAAGATATAGATGACTATAGAGAATGGAAGTGGGGCGTCCCTGGTCCAGGCGGAAGGGGGAGGCCGCCATGGGGCAGGCGGAAGGGGGAGGC
>JAIRZX010000337.1 GCA_031267005.1 Deltaproteobacteria bacterium | reverse complement strand
TCCAGCTTGTCGCGCTGGCGTGACAGCTCCCTGGCCAGGATGGCCTCGAGCTGGACGTCGGGGGAATATGCTGGGCTCTTGGAAGACATATCTTTTTAGTGGTCCGGGATGCGGGGGGCGGCGGGGAGGGGCGTCCCCGCCCCCCGCGTGTCAGTTGAACATATCCAGGCGGTCCTGGTGGCGCCCGCCTTCGAAGGGGGTCACGAGGAAGGCCTCCACGATCTCCAGGGCGAGCCCGCGGCCCAGGACTCTGGCGCCGAGGGTGAGGACGTTTATGTTGTTGTGGGCCCTGGACATCTTGGCTGTGAACTCGTTTACGCAGTTGGCGGCGCGGATGCCCTCGAACTTGTTCGCCACCATGCACATCCCGGCGCCTGTTCCGCAGACCAGTATCCCGCGCTCGGCATCGCCGGCCAGGACCGCCTGGACCACTTTCTTGGCTACGTCGGGGTAGTTGCTCGCCTTGGTGCCGACCGGCACGCCGAAATCCGCCGCTTCCAGGCCGCGGGCCGAGAGGTAGAAAATTATCTCGTCCTTGAGCTCCGGGCCGGCGTGGTCCGAACCTACGGCGATGACGCCGGGCATGGCCAACCTCCTTTGGGTGTCGTCCCCGCCCGGCTCGGGCGGGGGCTGCGGTTTCGCTTCGGGGCCTGGAGGCTACTCGGAGGGGGCGGCGGGCGCGGGGGAGTCGTCTGCCGGTGGCGCGGGAGCGCCGTCTGCCGGGGGAGCGGGAGCGTCGGCGGCCGGGGACTGGTAGGGGCTCCACGCGAAGCCGCCGTTCTTGCGGAGCACCTGGCCCATCGCCGGGAACGGCAAGTGGGCGCCCGCCACCAGCCAGCGTCCGTCGGCGGCCTCGTTGAAGACCTTGCGCCTCGTTGCGGCCGCCCCCGGGCGGTCCACGTCGTAGGAGAGGGTAACTTCGGGGCGCGCGAACTGGATGAGGTAGGCGTGGACTATGTCGCCCCAGCAGAGGAAGGGCCCACGGGAACTCTCGAAGGCGAAGCCCGAGTGGCCCGGAGTGTGCCCCCACAGGCTGGAGCTCATGACGCCCGGGGCTATCTGCGCCCCAGGCTCGAAGGATTGGTATTTCCCGGCCGCCCTGTAGGGGTCCGTCACCTTCTTCGCGAGCTCGGTGCCGTTCACGCCGGGGCCGGACTGCGGGATGAAGTACTCCTCGTCGCGCCTGGGCGCGAAGAGTTCCGCGTTGGGGAACGCCGGCTTTCCGTCCTTGTCGAGAAGCCCACCTATGTGGTCGCCGTGGAAGTGGGTGACGAGCACGTGCGTCACCTGCTCCGGCGAGTATCCGGCGGCGGATATGAGGGGCGCTATGCCCGGGCCCGCGCCCATGCCGGTGTCCACCAGGAAGAGCTGCTCGCCCTTCTTGACCAGGAAGGCGTTGATCCAGCTGGGGACCTCAGACCCCGAAGGGGCGCCCCCGGCCTTGGCCAGCTCCGCGAAGTCCCCGGAGCTTATGTCGAAAAAGAGGGTGTAGGGCATCGAGCCCGTGGAGTCGGAAAGCGCCGTTACCGTAAGATCGCCGTACTGGGCGGTGTGCCAGCCCCCTTCGGCGTCGGCCAGGGCCTCCCCGCCGCAGAATAGGGCGGCGGCGACCAGGGCCGCAGTGAAGAAAAATGACATTCTCATCTCTACCGCGCTCGTTGCCCCGGCGCATTGCCGCAGGTCGTTCGCGCCCTCCTTGCCGTGTCTGTGGAGGCGAGCGCCTCCTCTCCTCTCCGCCCCGGACCCTGGCCGGGGCCGGTCCGCTCGGCGCCTTACGGGGCCACGGCCGCGGCTCGGGCCCTTAAAGCGCGTTGACACTATACCCTCGGAGCTTCAGGCCTTCAATGCCCCATGCCTTCGGGCCTCAGATCATTGGACGTTGGAACGGGGGCTGAACGGCGGTCCGGGCCGTCGCCCGCGTCGGAGCCCCTTTGAAGCGCGGGCCCGGCAACCGTTTTCTTTCGGCCTTAATCAAGGACCTCGCTTGCGGGGACACGCGCCCGGACGTTCCCTGCCGCCCGTGACAAGGGTTTACCCCCCGGCGGAGGCTGGCCCGACCCCGGGATCCCGGCGGCGTCACCGCGGCCGGCATTACCGCATACGGCATCACTTAGGCCGGCCTCAGCGCGAGCCTTCCCGCCGAAGGCGGTCCCCGACCGTTTCGGCGAAGGTCCCTGAATCCGGGTGCCCGGCCGAGGGCGTGGCCTGCGGGGGCCGCCGGAGCGGGCGGTGACGCAGGGGCCATCCGGGCCGCCGGGGCCGCCGGTTCATAGTTCTTGCGCGAGGAAACCCCCGGAGCTTGCTCCGGGAAGGAATCGCGCTCTCCTTCGTGTGGCGTTTAGATGCAGATCAGCTCTTATCGGTCTCCATGTACGGCTCCGTCCCCCAGCTGTAGCCGTTTCCCTTCCGGAGCAGCCGGCAGTGTTTCCAGGAACTGGAAATCACGCCGTCCATTGTCTTGACGGCGAACGATCCGGACTTCCGCACGGCGACCCTGCCGACGTGAGTCCCGGCATGCCTGCCCTTCGGGATGTCCGCCCTGACCATGTCCCCGGTCCGGAACCCGTGAACGTCCTTGGCGGAAGGCAGCCGCAGACGCGGGAACCCGTGCCTGTCCGGCTTTGTCCGCTGATACTGTCCCCTGCCGCGACAGGTGACGATCAGGGTCGGCAGCTTCCAGTCCCGAACCCCGCCGAGCCTGCCGACGCAGGCGGCGTCCAGGGCGTGGGACTTCGGG
>JAIRZX010000247.1 GCA_031267005.1 Deltaproteobacteria bacterium | reverse complement strand
CAATCCTGTCCTTTGCCTGACTGTCAAGCTCGGCGGATTTGGTAATGGCCTTCTCGTTTATTTCGCCGTTCAGGATCCCGTAGAGCTGGAATGCCCTGAGAAGGCCGTCCATGTCCAGTTTTTTCCCGTCCGTCCGTCCGCCTGTGAGCCAGTTTAGCGGGAACTTTTTTGCTGAAGATTTTCGGTCAAGGCACGGACGATAAGCTCGCCGTAGATGGGGTTGGACGCCCTTAAAGATTCAGTGACTTGAGGATTACCCTTAAGTAACCCGAGCTCGATGACATATCTGATATCATTAACAGGAATGTCTTTCAGCAAGGATTCTTCCCCGTTGACGACGGGCACAATCACCCCTCTGATCCTCGGTTCCTTGAGCCGTTCCAGGAGAGAGTCGTACTGGGTAGGGTTGATCAGAATGAGGTTCTGGGTAGCCAGGTCGAAGTCGTTTCCCGTGACGGGCCTGGAATAATCGATTTTCATCTGCTTTGATATGATATCCTTGGCCAGGGCGTTGACCAGCCATGGCTGGCCCTCGGTCCAGTACCAGGCGCGATCGAAGGCGTCGGCCTCGAAGATCTGTCCCGTCTCCTCCGTGTGCTGTCCGTAGAGTGACCTGATTTCCTCATTGGTGAAGTCGGCAAGGGTCAGTGACTTCTCAATGATGTTGAAATGGCTGGCTAGTCCGGCGGACTCATTCTCAGCTCTGACTTTGTGCCGGTAGTCCCTGATGTTCCGCAGGCCAACGAGGGCCAACGATATCGGGAATCTGGTTTCCGTGAATTGGTAACGGTCGATATAACCGTCCCGCAACTGTGACAGAAACATTATCAGGGGACCCTCGTGAAGGCAGTCGGCCTCATCGAAGAAGACTACAAGCTCCCTGTCCAAGGTGTTGCACAGGTCTCTTAGAAGACACCGCACCTTAATTTCGGGCATGGACATGTATGGCCTGTCGCTGAACTGGAAGGGCAGATCACTGAGCCTGGGGACTGCGGAGTCCGCAAGGCCCCCGATTATCAGGTTTACGGCCCAGCCCATGGCCTCTCAAACGTCTTCGGTTATTTTCAACGTAGCCAGTGAGCACTTGACAGCGTAATACCTGCCTTCGGAATTTATCTTTTCTGTCAGCTCATTCAGGCATGTGGTTTTGCCGGACTGGCGCGGAGCGTGGATCACGAAATAGGATTGGCCCTCTATCAAGCCGCTCACGTCAGGTAGGCGCGGCAGGGCAGGAATCATCTAATGATGCAGAGGATTGCAGGTTCCTGTGGTATTAAATGTTCTGGTTGGCTTTTCGGTCATTGCCTCTCCAAAAAATAAACTGTTGAGCCTCGGTTTCCATGGCCGGCGCCGGTCCGGTCTTTCACTCCGGTTTCGCCGGAAGGACAAATTATGAAATATGAGAACTGGTTGACAGGCACTGAATGGCAAAGAATCGGACCTGTGCCCCTAACGGAGTGTTCATAAGAGGGAACAGGCAGCTCCAAAGAGGGAAAAGGCAGATCCAACCCTCAAAAACAAGCGTTTTTTACCATGCCATCCCGACGATGGGAAACGGTGGGCCGCCCTCCGCCTTTAACATGATTTATTACGAAATAATGAAAGAGAAGCAGGAGAAATTGTAAAAACGAGACTCTGGATGATGCCCTGTCCGGGCGCAGGCATCGTGACCTGAACGATGACTGTCTCCCTGCATATTTATTTGCAGTAGCGTTGCATATGGTGGCCATATGCTTCCCCATGGCTGAAAATTACGGCGCTGCCCGGCGCCGACGGCGGCTTCAGCCGCCGTTTGCCCCGGCCCGGGACCCCGGCCCGCGCTCCCCCGCATGCTGCTCCACCACCTGCGGACGGGGGTTATATGCTAATTTTTTTGTCGCTACACGCCTTAGCCGTTACGCGGACAGTGGCTGAAAATTCTCCAGCCTTGGAAAGGCTGGGTAATTTTCAGTGCTTCGCTGTAAAATTTTGCAGTTTGCCCGGGACGTTAACCGGAGGACCTTGGCCGCGGCGATAAGGCAATCGCCATAAAAAAGGGCTCTTAAAACCTGCGCCTTGAGACCGCCCGGCAGGGAGCCCGGTACGCCTCGGAAGCCGCGATTGCGGGGCTCCCGCTGCGCAACGGAATCCGGGGCAAGGGACCGCCTCCCCTGGCCGGCCTCCCCCGCCCGGGGGCTCCCGCCGCCCCCGCCCGCGCCCGCGCCGCCGGGCGGGCAACCCGCAGGCGCGGCGCGCCTGACTGCGGGGGAACGAGCGCCGGCGGCCCGCTCCGGGAGGCCCCCCCCTTCATTTCCAGTCCCCCATGACGACGAACGGCGCCCAAAAGTAGGGATGCGAGTACCCCTTGCCTTCCCAGCGCGGGGCGGTCCCGCCCCCCCCGCCGCCGCCCGCCTCGCGCTCCCCGGAGCCGCTCACGGCGGTCCCCCGCGCGGGCGCCGGCACGGCCGTTTCGTTCCGCATGACGGCTATCTGCGCACCCCGGAGCGCCTCGGCCTTGTCTTTCCCTTCCGAGTAGCGGAGGCGGTAGAATTCCCGCATGATTTCCGGGGCCGACATGTCGTCCACGGGAAGAAGGGTCGCGAGCACCGTCCTGGCCCCCGCCCTCTGGAGTGTCTCGCCCAAGCTCTCCACCTCCCTGCCGTCCCTGCGCCCCCTGGAGCCGGATCCGCTGTCGCAGGCGGACAGCGTAAGCAGGTCCAGCCCCCCGAATCCCAGATCCGGGGACGAGCGGAACTCGCTCAGGCTCAACGTCCCGCCGTCGCCCAAAAGCAAAACTGTATCGTCGTTGCTCGAGGGGTCCAGCCTGAAATGGCTCGCGATATGCACTACGGGCGCCCCGGAGGAAAGGCTCGCCGCCAGCGACTCCCTGGTGAAGTCGGCGTCCAGGAACCCTTCCCCCGGGAGGGCGCCCGGCCTCCCTTCCGCGCCTACCACCGCCTCAATCTCCGCCGCCACCCCATGGAGCGGAGCGAAACCGGGCCAGGCCGCCGTCACCCCCAGCGCTCGGGCTGACGGTGGCGCCGCCCCCGCGCCGCCACCGACCTTTCCGGCGGCCTCCCCGTCACCGTCCCCCCCACCTTCCAGCGTGGATCTCGTGAAGACGACCGAGGGGTACTTCTCGGCCAGCCAGCGCTCCCCGTCCCACAGCGCGGAAACCGGGACGTACCTGAGCGCCCCGTCCAGGGAGAGCATGAGGGTGGCGGCCCCGGCCGCCTCCAAATCCGCCTCGACGGGGGCTATCACAAGTTCATGGAGCCTCTTGCCTAAAACCCTGGGGTCGCGGGAAGGATCCTGCACGAGCCCGCGGAACTCCAAGGCCAGCCCTTCCAGCTCGTCCCTGCCGACGGGCGACTCCCTCACGGACACACCGCCCGCCGTGACCGCCACGAGGTACAGCGCGTCGGGGGCGGAGAGGGCAAAGACCAGCGCCTCACCGGAGTACCTGCCGGCCAACCCCCTCCTGGCGGCGGCAAGGAGCCCCGTGGCCGACGCCCCAGCCGTCCCCCCGTTCCCTTCCGGGGCCCCGGCGACTCCGTGGCCCGCGCCCCCGCCGCCCGCTCCCCCGGTCCCCAATAACTCGGGGAGCCCGGCCAAAACCGCGAGGAAGGCCTCCTTCGCCTCTGCGGCCCGGGCTTCGAGAGCTGCCATGCGCCTCCCGCCCTCCCCGTCGGGCCCGTCCGCGGCGCCCCGTTCCCCCAGCCCGTCGAGTTCGACCTGGAGCGCCCGGGCGTTCGCCGCCGCCTCAAGGAAGGCGGCCCGCGCCGGCCCGTCCGGCCCCCGCGAAAACAGGACGTCCTCGTAAGCCCCTCCGCCGGGGCTTCCGTCCGGCCCTGCGGCGGCCCCGGCCAAAGCCGGCTCCGGCTTCCCGGCGCGGGGGCCGGGCCCCTCGGCCGGCTCGAGGCCGCTTAACTCGTCCTCTTTGAGGAGGCCCAGGACCTCCAACGCCTCCTCCCGCCTCCCCGCCTTCATGAGAAGGGAGAAGAGCCAGTGGTAGCGGTCCTCGACTCTCCTCAGGTAGCTCCGCCTCAAGCCATCGTCGAGCTGGCCGAGCATCCCCCGCGCGCCCTGGGCGGCGGCTACGGAGAGTTTCATATAAAATATCCCCTCGGCCAGGCGCCCGCGCCTCGCGAAAGCCCTGCCCAGGTTCATGGCGGCCATGGCGGCCAGGTGGTGGTCCCGGCCGTACAGCCTCGAGGCGGACTCAAGCGAGAGAAAGAGCATGTCCCGCGCTCCTTCGAAGTCCCCCAGCTCGTCAGTCTCAAAGGCCAGCTTGTTGCGGGTGTCCATCACGTCCGGATGGTCTTCCCCGAGAGTCCGGAGCTGCTCGGCCAAGATCCGGCGGTGCTCGTCCCTTGCCCCGGCCAGGTCGCCCGCCCGCTCCAAGACGGTCGCGTGGTTGTTCCTGACCTCCAGGGTTTCCCGGTGGCCTGGCCCCTTGGCCTTCTCCATGCCGGCGAGCGCCCTGGAAACGCACTCGCGGGCGGCCTGGACCTCGCCCAGGTCCAAAAGCGCCCCCCCGAGGTTGTTCAGGGCCAGAATGGTATCGGGGTGTTCCGGCCCGAGGGTCCTATCGCGGGCCTCATAAAGGAGCCTGTACTGGTCACGCGCCCCCGCGAAGTCCCCGAGCTCGGAGGCCACCGAGGCGAGGTTGTTCCGGGAGACCAGGGAATCCTCGTGTTCGGGGCCCAAGGTCCTCAGCCGCGCCTCCAGGACGCGCCCGAGGAGGGCCCTCGCCGCGGCGTAGTCGCCCAGGCTGCTAATGACGTGCCCGAGGTTGCTGGCGGCCGTGAGCGTCTCCCTGTGGTCGGGGCCGAGATGAGCGTCGAAGCGGGCGCAGGCGTCCTCCAGGAGCCCGCGCGCCCCCTCCCAGTCGCCCGTTTCCGCGAGCGCGAAAGCCAGCTCGACGGCCGCCGCCGAAGCGTCGGGATGTCCCTCCCCCAGCTCCCGCGCGGCCGTCCGGTACGCCCCGTCCAGGATCGCCGCCGCCCCTTTCCAGTCGCCCGAAAGCCCCCGGGCGAAGCCTCGCCGGCGCGCGGCCGAGACGGTCTGGCGGTGCCCGGGGCCCAGGGCCTCGCGGGAGAGGGCCTCCACGCGTTCCAGCTCGGAAACTGCCGCCGCGGGATCCCCCGCGTACGCGGAGGCGGCCGCCGCCGTCTCCGAGGCGAAAATGGCCTCCGGGTGCCCTGCCCCCAAGTCCGCGGACAGCGCCGCCGCCGCGGCGCGGGCGAACCTCACGTCCTCCGCGTCAGCCTCGCCGGCATGCACCCCCTGGCGGGACATGCGCACCATCGCCGCGAATACCCTCGGCTCCATGTCCAGATCGTCTAAGGCAGCCAAGGCCAGCTTCTTCCACGCGTTTCCCGCGGCCTGGTGCTCGCTCGCGTCCGAGAAGGCCTCGGCCTCGGCCCTCAGGCCCTCGAGCGCGGCCCCCATGGGCTGGAAGCCCCAGTCGGGCCGGTAAAGGCCGTTCTTAGGCCAGTCCGGGCGGGACACGGCCAGCGCAACGGACGGCGTCCCGCAAAGGCCGGGCGCGCTGGCTGCCGAAGGCGACGCCGGAGCGAGGGCGAGCCCGAGGGCCAAGGCCAAGGCCAAGGGCAAGGGCAAGGGCAAGGGCAAGAAGGAGGCCGGAAGGCGCGCGGGCAGGGGGCGGGGGTAACGTCGGGCGCCCCCGCCCGCGGCCGGGCCTGCGGCAAACGGAACGGCGGCGGGGCACCCGGCGCCGGGCATGATAATGTCGATCATCGGGCTCTCCGGGGATGTTCGGCCGGCTCCCCGGCCGTTGGCAACTGGATACGCCTTCCATGATATCCCGAATAGCCCGCCGGTCAACGGGAAACGTGGAAGGGGAAAAGGGAAAGGGGAAAGGTTCCCGGCCTGGGAACTGGAGGGCGGGCCGGCGACGGGAACTGGAGGGGGGGGCGGCGACGGGCGGAAACGGGGCGGGGCCGCCTGAGACGGAAGGAAGTCCCCTAAAGCGGCTCGGGCAAAGGAGGCGGCCAGGGGGAACGCGCCGTTCGCGCCGCTGGACCGCCTCCCCGGAAAACCGCCTCCCGCGCGGGCGGCCGGGAAGCTTGACGTCCGCGGAATAAGCCCTATTCTCCCCAAGGGGGGGAGCCGAGGCCCGCCTGTCGGCGCCCTCCGCCTCGGCGTTGAAAATGCATGCGGGCTTCCTGGCGCCCAGCCCGCCGTCCCCGAAGAGGGGGGTGGCAGGCGGACAGCTCGGCCGTCTGGGCCTTGAGCCCCTTGCCCTCGCTGCCGGAGCGGGTCACGTCCGGGCGGCAGTTGCCCTGCGGGGAATCGGGCTTGGCTTCCTTGGGTTGCCTGGGCCAGGGCCTGCAGGTCCCGCCGCCGCGACAGCCGGGGATCCCGCCGCGCCGCTCGCGGAGGACCCGCCCCGTCTGGATGAAGGCGAAGGCGAAGGCGCGGCCGAGCGCGGGCCCGCCCGCGAAAGGCGCGGGCGGGCGCGAAGAGGCCCATCGGCCGTCCCCTGGAGGTCCTCGGCGCCGTCGGAGGGCCTCACCCAGCCGGACATGCCCCGTGACCCTTTCCCTCGCAGGCGCTTCCCAGCGAGCCCGGCGCCTATCCAGGCGAAGGGTTTCCCGACCAGGCTCCAGACGCCCTGAGGAAGTACCCGATCGCGCCGCGGAAGAGGCCGGGCCGCCTGCGGTCCTTTAATCTGGCCTTGAAAGCCGAGGAGTCCGTCCTGGACGCGGGGTTGCCGGCATGCGGCCGGATGCCATTCGGCCAAGGTGTCTAAGATCGCGTCGCCGAGGGGGTTTTCGACGCTCATCTCCAGAGATAAGGTGTGCCGGGTCCTCGGCGGGCGCGCCGTTGCCGGGACAAAAGAATGCGGCGGCCTCGTCTTGAGGGAGGGTACGGCAGAGCTTCCCGGGGAAGAAGCGCCCGCGTGTAGATTATCCGAAATTGGCGGACGGTTCTGGAACCGGCCGGGGCGCCTTACGGCCGCCACCGGTCCGGCGCCCCCGGCCCCGCCTCAGCCCCTCCGGGAGGGCGGCGCCCCCAGGAACTCCCTGGCCCGGCTTTCGTCGCGTGCCAGCTGATCCGCGAGCGCCTTGGGGGAGTCGAAGCGGATCACGTTCCTTATCCGGCGGACGAACTCCAGCCCCAGCCTCTCCCCGTAGAACTCCTCGGAGAAGTCGAAGACGAAGGTCTCCACCGTGAGGCTGCCACCCTTGAAGGTGGGGTTGTGGCCGATGCTGGTCATCGCCGGGAGCCTCATGCCCCGCAGCAGGGCCGTCACGGCGTAGACCCCGGGCCCGGGCACGAGCTGGGCCGCCCCGCCCAGGTTAGCGGTGGGGTATCCCAGGGTGCGCCCCCTCCTCATGCCGGCTACCACGTCCCCTTCCAGGCGGTAGTTCCGGCCCAGGATCTTGGCGGCGGACTCCACGTGGCCCACCTTGAGGAGCCCCCGCAGCCTGGAGCTGGACAGGCTCTCCCCGCCGGGGGCCGTCTGGGCCCGGCAGGCCTCCACGGATATGCCTCGGGCCTTGGCCCAAGAGGAGAGGAGCCCGAAGTGCCCCTCGGCCCCCCGCCCGAAACGGAAGTCCGGCCCGGTGACTATCTCGGCCGCGTCGGTCGGGCCGAAGACGGCCTTCTCCAGGAACTCCCTCGGCCCGGTGTCGCTTAACGCCTCGTTGAAGACCAGCCGCCCCAGCGCGTCCACCCCCAGGCCCTCGAGGATCTCGGCCTTCTGCTCGAAGGTGGTGAGGACCTCCGGCGCGGCCGCTGGCGACAGCACCGACAGGGGGTGCGGCTCGAAGGTCAGCACCAGCGCGGAGATACCCCTGTCCCTCGCCCCCCGGACGACGCGCTCCACCAGGAACTGGTGGCCCAGGTGGAGGCCGTCGAACGCGCCGACGGTAAGCACCGTCCGGAGGCGCGGGCCCGGCGGCCCCGCCAGCCAGTCTGGGACGATCTGCATGGTCTTTCCTGTCCGGGGCGTCCCGGACAGGGGCGCTTGCGAAGGAGGCCGGCCGGAAGGGGCCTGAGCCGGAAGCCCCGCTGGCTGGCAACAGGTCCGGGGCTCGGGGCCCTTCCGGAAAGGATAAGGGCCCATTTTATTGAAACGGCGGGCGGTTTTCAACGGCAACACCGGGGGGAAGGGGCGGAACGGGGGGATGGGGAGACGCGGTCTTTGTATCCGTTCACATGGTAGATGATCGCCTCGCCCGCCCCTCTCGGGCAAATTAGCACTGCTCCCGGACCGCCTCCCGCCTGCCCGTGGACCGCCTCCCGCCCGCTCCCGTGCCGCCTCCCGCCCGCTCCCGTACCGCCTGCCCGGCGCCCCTCGCGCCTGCCCGAAGAGCTCCTCCAGCCCGACACAGGACCTCCCCGCATAATATCGCGAACGCATACGTTATTTGCGCTTCATTTGCCCTTACTTTCTTGGTTTCCAAAACGACGGCTGAGAGGGGGGGGGTAGCGGAAGAAATCCTACCCGCCCCATGGGGCGGCAAGGCAAAAATTTTGCTTCCTTGCCGTGCAGGGCAAGGGCACTCCAAGGATTTGTCTAGCCGACGGTTTTTTGTTAACATGAAACAGGCGCGTCGATATAAGCCGAAGGACCATGTCGGAAGGCGGCTGAGATGCCTGAAATATACATTTCTATTTTTTGAGAGGTCATGGCCACAATGCCAGTCAGATTATTCAACACCACAGGAGTATGCGTTCCCAGCAAGCATTACATGCTCCCGGCCCTCCCGCGCCTTCCGAAGGTAATGGACAAGATTGAGAAGGAATTATATTTCTGCCTCCACGCGCCGCGCCAGTCCGGCAAAACCACTTGCCTGCAAGCCCTGGTTAGGCAGATTAACTCCGAAGGAAAGTATTACGCTTTCGGCTGCACTTTGGATAGCTTAAGAAATACCACTGACCCCGCAACGGCCATGAAAGCAATCGTCGAGCAGATATATACAGGCCTAGAGTTCTCCGGCGTCTCCGAGCTCGGCAAGCTGGTAAGCGCTTTTGACGGATTGCCTCTCATGTCCTATTCCACCAGCATGGTGCGGGCGCTGTTGAATGGCTTGTGCATGTCCTTGGACAGGGAACTGGTCGTCTTCTTCGAC
>JAIRZX010000198.1 GCA_031267005.1 Deltaproteobacteria bacterium | reverse complement strand
AGCTAATACACATAACATGTCATGATGAGGCCCGCCCTGCCGCCGAGCGCCGCCCTGACATGAGAGGGCTCGTTGCCTTGACCCTTTTTCAGCCATCAACAGAATTCTGCATAATACCTCGTATTGCGGCATATTGAAATTATATTCACAAACCAATTATCAAGTATCATTGCGGATTTTTTACTTTACTAATTCATGATACGTGTAGTGTTTCTTAGTGACACGTGTGGTGTTTCGAACAATCATCCTGGATCCAACACAACACTTTTACGTGACTTTTTTTGGTGCGCCGCTTACGGATTTCCAATTCAAACTGAGTACGGATTCCCGGACGACTCGATATCATATCGCGAATGGCCGATACTGCTTCCAACGGAGTCCTGAAAGGGTTATCAATTCCTGTTGCGGTTAGAGCCAGTCCCTTCGCGAGGCTTACCGGGATTACATATTCAGAAGTACAATGAATGACAAGGGGAATAAAGCGCAACTTAGGCCAATGCCTTCCTGCAGCATTCCAAGAGCCTTCCGCTTGCAACCTGGAGCCTTCCAGAAGCTTCCAGAAGCTTCCAGAAGCTTCCAGTGGCCTCAGTCGGACCAGGCCCGCGCGCCGTTTTCGGCGCCTCCGTCGAACCCCGATAAAAAGCTCCCGCAGCAGTGCGCCAGCGGGCGGAAGGGAATAAGCCAGCAATCAAGCGATGCGGGGATCCAGCATCCAGAGAGTCTCCGTGCCACGCGTCCCTGCGGGCACGATGGCGCTCAGTTCGCCCAACGTACGGAATATGCCGAACCCCTCCCAATTTTTGAGCTTGCGGAGATGGCTCAGCCGATCGATCTCCTTTTCCGTCATGGTTCCCCTGGCCCTAATGGCGTCCACCGCCGGCTTTAGGTTCAGGGGGACTACGCCTTTGATGCCTGGTCCGGCTGGCTTGTCGTGGGGCCGTCCGAACAAGGCGCCAGCCTCCGCCAAAACCCGATCGTGCCAGCCTGAAGAGAGATTCACTATCTCGCTTGCGCGCGCGGGGTCCTCCCCGCAGGCCGCGAGCCAGATCTCCACTGCGGACACGGACCAGCGGGACCCGAAGAGGACAGGGCCCATGTTTAACCCCGGGCGGCAACGGTCTGGAACGTCGGCCGGCCGGCACAGGAATACGAAAGACCTGATCCTGTCAGGCATCGGAAACTCCGCGACGAACTTCTCTTTAACGGGGCCGCCAGGCAAGCCGCCGCTGAAGTTCATGGCTTCCACGTCGAGGCCCTCGCCGGACGCGACGCCTTGCAGGGCGCCCAGCAACTCGCCCGGAAACTCGTTCGGCCCCTCGCCTGTATCCTCGCAGGGATCCCCGCCCAGGAAATCCGCCACCACGACTACCGGGGCCCCGGAGCTAAACGGGTCGCCGGAGTCCAAAAAAGTCTTGGCCATATAGAAAACGGGGAAGTTGTGGTATGCGTGCATGCCGTAATTAACGAAGTCCGCGGCCCCGCTCCCGGCGAGGACGTCCCGAAGCGATTGCTCGGCCCGCCGCGCGGAAGCGGCGCCGGTTGCCCGCGTTAAGGCGGCAACGGCGAACAGCGGGGTCTTGTTCCCGAAGCCGGAGCGGCTCAAGTTGAAGAGCATCGTTTCTTCAACAATCGTCCACGGGCTCGGCTCGGGAAGCTTGCCGGAGGGCGTCTTCCGTTTGGAGGAGAGCCCCATAAGCGCCGCAGCCCACCGCTCCCCGGGGCCGTCGCCGGAGAGCGGTCCCGCCGCCGGCGGCGGGGAGGCGTCCGGCCCTTCCGGGGCCGTCGGGAGCGAGACGTCCGAGTCCTCGGGCGGCAATATCCTTCTGGCAGAGATGAGCGCCAACTCAGGCGGCGTCTTAAGCATGCCTACGGCCGCCAAAGCGGCCTCCAGCTCATCGGGTCCGCCAAGCGCCCTCCTCATTGCCTCGGAACGGAAGCGCAACCCTTCGCCGTCTTGGGCCAGCACCCAGGCCGCGCAGAGTTTTTGCGCCAGGTAGCAAAGCTCCAACATCCCCCCGCCCAGGAAAATTTTCGGCCATAATTCGGCCAAGATCTCCTTGACCGCTTCTTCCGTGACAGGCGCCATGGCCGGAGTCGAGGGGCGGGCGTTCCCGGAGGGATCAGTCCCGGGCCCGGCGGGGCCCGAAAAAACCTTGGCGGCGGGGTCGCGCTCGGCTGCGAGCGCCACCGCCATGGCTACGGCGCGGCCCAAGGGGACGCCGGAAGACGCGTCGAATTCCGTTTCCAGGGAAGAAAAGGCCAGCTCCCTCAGGGCGAGCGCCGTCTCCGGGCAGGCGGCGGCCCTGTCCACGTGGGCGGCCGTGACGGTGAAGGGAGGCGGCTGGTCGGGCGCGGCGTCCACAGCCGCTTCGCGGAGGATACCGGCGCCCAGGACGCGCACCCCCTCCGGGCTCCAGAACGCCAGGGATAGGGCGCGGTAGGCCGTTGAAATCCGCCCGAAAACGAAGCCCTCTTCGCGGAGTTCCGAACAGAGGTAATTCAACATTGACTGGGGGTCGGTATAAATCATGTTTACGGGCGGCGGAAGGGCGTAAAGCGGAGAAAGCGGGTGCTGCTCCATGGGCCTGGAAAGGTGTCTCCCTGCAAGCGACAGCGATACTGGCACGTCGCGTTTCGCTATCTTGCAAAGCAGGCCGAGATCCTCCGGGTGCCCCATGATCGCGTCCATGAGCCCGTCCGCTCCGTCCACGAGCACGTTTAAGACGGTACCGCCGCCCTTCACTGCGGAGCGGGACTCGAGACGATCCAGGTTATCTGAGGCGGAAAGCTTGAAGTTCCAGCCCGGCAGGGACGTCAGCTTCGCGGCTACCACAAATACGGCCCCGAGGGGCCCGTGGGCCTCCTTGTCCTCCGGTGACACGGCGTCGGCTTCGGCCCAGTCCATCAGGATATGCAAGCCTTCCGGCTTGCGCGGCGCCACGCCCTCCGTGCGGAAGAGGGTCTGCATCAAACGGCTCTTCCCGCTTCCCGCCGGCCCTTCGAACCTGATTACCCCGCGGGAGGGCGCGAAGGCCTTCGATAAACATTTCAGCTGCCCCTCGCTGAGGGCGTTTACGTCCCCCTCCTTGAAGGGCTTGACGGCCCCGCCGACGAAGCCCCAGTTAAACAGCTTCCGAATGCGGGCCTCGCGGTCGGGGCTCTGGGAAATCATCGCCAGCATAGGCGCGTCGACTGCCGCGAATTTCAGGCCCGTGCGGCGGCGCATGCCCCACAGCCGCCCGTTCGCGCTGCGGTTCAAGGGGGCCAGGGATATCGCCAGGGCAAGCGTTCCGCCAGCGCCCTTCCATAGGCCCAATTCCTCGGCAAGGCCGGCCGGAGGGCCGCGCCAGACCATGACCGAAAGCGACGGGAGCTCCAAGGTCTTCCGTTTAGACATGGCAGGGACGGAGGTGACGGTGGGGATGGCGGGGGAAGCTATCTCGTAGCAGGCGTAAAGCTCCTCCCCGCCGCCCCGGCACGGGGCGGACGGAAAGCCTTTGGAAAGCCCGAAGCCCATCCACCTTAACAGCTTTTCCAGCGACTCGGAACGCTCGGAGTTGGAAACTGCCGGTCCCGGCGAGAACGCTCGGCACAGCCGCCTCCAGTGCTTCGAAGCCGAAAGGCAGCCTGAGGCGTTGGGGGCCGAGGCCGCCGCCGAGGCGAAAGGATCGGCTTGCTCCAAAAACGGCTGGAGCATGTCGGACAATTCCTTCGCCTTGCTGGGCGGCAACTCCTCCGGATATTCGACTTTTGCGCCGCAAATGGCTTGAAAGTTGCAGTCGGTCACGATATCCGAGGCCGCGTCCGTCTCGCCGTCCTCAAGGAGGCGCAGGACAAGCCTCTCCGCCTTGGAGGGTAAAGGGGCGCCCGAAACCCGGAGGGACTCCAGCCTGGCCCGGACGGCAATACGCCCCGCGGCCAGCGCTTTCTCGTCAGGGCCTGCCGCGTCGTGGGCCTGAAGAGCGGGTGGCGGCCCGCCGCCGGGAGCGGGACGGGCCCCGGCGGCGGTTGAGGCAGCGGCGGGGGCGGGAGCAGGCACGGGCTTCGCCTCAGCATTCCCGTCCTGCACGGGCTCGGCTGCCGCCTCCGCCTCAGCCTGACCCCGCGAATCCTCGTCCGGGCCCGGCTTGGCGGACTCGGCGGCGGACGGGAAACCGAGGCTGGCGGGGACGGAAAGCGCTTCGACGTACGTACCGGGCGACCCGGATGACGCGAGTCCCGGGGGAGCGGGCGCGCCGCCAGCTTCAGCCATGGCGCCCCCAACCCCGCCGCGCGCCGCAGAATCGCATTCTGGAGCGGCGGCTCCGGAAACATACGGGGCCTCCTGGGCTGCAGAGACATCCGGGGATTCCGGGGATTCAGAAGATTCCTGGGCTTCCTGGACGCCGCCAGCGGGATACGAGGCTTCCGTGACCTGAGGCGCGGCTATGGAGTCGAATTCGCCCTTCCCTATCCTGCGGTGGAAGGCGGGACTGAATCCTTCGTCCAAGGGTTCCAGCTCCTCGTCGGAGAGGGGCTTGGGCGCCTTGAGGAGCCTCAGGACGGCAGCGGAGAGAGGGTCTTCGTCCGCCAGCCAGTCCGGGGCGGAGCCCGGCGCGTACAGGGAAGGGGCTATGGAGCGCACCACCGCCGCGTCCCTCGCGGAGCCGGACGCCTCCAGCGCGTTCGCCAGCGCCCCCAGGACGCCCGCCCGCTCGGCCAAGGCGTCCAGGCGGTCGAAGGCGTCCAGGGCGCCGGAGAGGCCACCCGCGATCGTTTCTGGCAGGGCGCCCGCTCGCTCCAAGCAGAAGGAAGCGAACCCAAGGTCGTCCAGCTCGAGGGCCTCGGGGATCCAGGCCAAGGCCCGCCCGGCCCGCAAGGCCGTCAAATCCTTTAACGCGCCGCGGCAGACCTTAAGCCCCGCCGCGGCGTCCCTCCAAGCCGCCGCGGCCTCCAGCGCGGCCCTGAAAAAAGTTTCGGGGCGGCGCCGGTCCGCGCCCCCGCCAAACGATACTCCGTGCCGGGGATTTTTGGGGCCCAAGGCCCCGAATCCTTCGCCAGAGAGCTCGTCCACGAGCCTCGCGGCCCGCGAGGCGTCCAGGAGCGCGTCCCCGGCGACAAGCAGGGACTTAGGCGCCGGGCGGGCGGCCCCGCCAGGGGCCGCGCCCTCCTTTAAGGCCTCCTCGGCCGATACGGCGCCCTCCAGGAGGTTCCGGCTCAAAGCAAGCGCAACGCGGCCGTTCCGGCGGAGCTCCAGCAGAGAGAAAAGCAGGAGCGTCCAGCCCGCGCACCCGGGAACGGGGAACGGGCGGGCGGTGGCCCTCGAGAACCAGCGGCCCAGAAGGGGCCCGAGAAGCCTGGGGTCAGCGAGCACGCGGTCCCGCAACGCCGAGAGGGTCGGCGGGACCGCTCCGCCCTCGGCTTGGCATGGGCCCTCGGCCGGCCCGGCGACCGCCGCCAGGAAGGCCAGCCCGGCCGGCGAGGCCACCTTCCGTTCGCCGCCTCCGACCTGAACCGGGTCAAGCGGCTCGAAATCCAGCTCTTCCAAAAGGCGCCCCACGCAGGCGCGGCGGGTTAAAACCTCCCGGAGCCACCCGGGCGCGAACCCGCCCGACAAGGGGTCGGAAATGCCCCGCTTTTCGGGAAGCGGATGATTGTTTCCGGACAGGTCTTCCATCTGAGTCCCTCTGAAGCGGGCGCGGCAACCTGTTCGGGACTAAGGCTCCGCAAATTCCGTTTGGGTAAAGCTAATTTCATTTGCCGCGTTTGTCAAGCTCACTCGTCCGGGGCCGAAAAACGGGCCACCCGCCCGCCCCGCGTAGAGCGAGGCCCAAGGACGGATTCCAATCCGTATCATTTTTTTGACAGAAACGCTTAAAATATTCCATTATCCTGAATAGTTACCATATTTCAACCATATATTTTTTTTAAATCTTGAATAATCATTTGAATTAATCGTTCAAAATTTTAAATATAGGTAAATTTTATAAATTGCCTTATAAAATTCCTATAAACTTAAAAAGACTCATAAATTTTTGCTGGATCTCGAAAATTTTTAATAGAACATATTTATCAGGTACAGATATTTTTTAGACAAATAAGTGTTGAAATATTTTAAGTCTTCTGCCATTATACATCTATAATCCAAAAAACTATTGACATGGATGTACACAAGAATGGCTGTCTGCTTCAGGAACAGGCTAATCACTCCGCTCCCCGGCTTGAGCAGTCGCGATGAACCTTTAGATAACGCTGACATTAACCCAGCCGATGGCACCGTCCACCCTCGGAGCGCGGCTCCGGGAAAAGCCGGGGAATCTCCGTTTCCCATGCCTCCTGGCGTTATCCGGCGCGGGAAGAAAGGGGGATAGCGCCGACCGGATCCGGAGAGCCGCCAGGTCGAGGCTACCGTCCATTGCCGCGCAGGAGGGATCACAGCGTCCTAAACCCAGCCGAAGGGAGCCCCGCCCTCCTTCGCATCTGGGAGAGGCCGCGCGGGCGCCTTCCAGGCGGGGAGGGGACGCGCGGCTCCCCAGCAGACGTGGACTTTAAGCGGCCCCG
>JAIRZX010000135.1 GCA_031267005.1 Deltaproteobacteria bacterium | reverse complement strand
AAGGGCTCTTCGGTGACGGCGAGGCGCTGGTGCAAGCCGTAGTCACCGCCTCATGCCTCGGCTCGCCCAAGGCGGCGCCCTTGTCCTCTTTCGAAGCGGAGTCCGGGAACCTGCGCCGGAGGGCCGGGACGCCCGAATCGCCTGGACCTTACTGCGCGAGGCTCGCGGTCGCTCTGATTGACGCCGACGCGGTATCCAGGTCCTCCGAATGGCCGGAATTGCAATTCCAGGAATTCGCCGACCTTTGCCCTCCCTTCCCCGAAACCGCCGAAGGCCCGCTGGCCGCCTCCCAGGCCGCCGAGCCGGGCGGCGATCCCCCGCGCGCCTCCGAACTCCCGCTGACGGGCGGCTCGGAGGCCCGCGAGCTTTTCATGTTCGCTTACTGCGCCGCTTTGGCGGTCGTCGCCTGGGAAACGGCTAGGGGCACCCGAAACCTAGATTTTAGGAGGTCCACGTTATTCTCCCTCCCGGGACTCATAAATGCGCTTCCCAATCGGGTTCGCCGGGACAGGCTGTTTCTCGGCGAAATCCTGCCCGGGTCGATCTACACCGCCTCCGACGGAGTGGGAGGCGACGGAGACTCCGGGTTGATGTCCGAGGTCTGCTCTCCTGAGTACGGGGTCGGACTGGGGCGCCACCCTCAAATCCGGGGATGCGTGGCGCTCAAGGCCTGGGCGAACATCGCGCTTTCCTACGATTTCCAGACACCCGTGCTGTCGTTGACCGGTGCTCACCTGGAGGGTCCGCTTCCTCCGTACCACCGAGCCATGCTGGTCTCGGCGCTCTGCGTCGGCATGGGGTCCATGGGGATCTGCGATGCCATGATGAGATGTTTCTTCGACAACTGCATGATGGTCTTGGAGCGGGACCCCGGGGACCCCTTCCCGGAAGGGCAGCATTGGGACGGGTTTCCGGACGACGCGTCGGCGCGTGTCTCCTGGAAGGCGAAAGCGGATGATTACTCCAGATGGGACGGCGCGGCGTCTGCGGCGGACGGCGGCGCTGGCCAGAAACCGGACGGGTCCCAAAAGCCGGCCCAGAATTCGGAGGCCCACCGGAAGCCTGCCGTCGCCGCGGAGCCTGCCGCTGGAACCCAAGCTCCGGCCGATGACGCGGCCGTTACGCGTCGCCCGCCCCTCGCGCCGCGCGTCTCCGCAGGGCCTTGGGCGCGCGGCGCGGGACAGGGGCCTTCAGCGCGCGGCTTAGGCGACCTGGCCGCTGCGCTCCGCATGGCCGCCGGGCGCGTGTTGAACAAGATGTCAGGGGAGGCGGGAGCGCCTGCCCCGGTCTTTTCAGCCGTCCCGGCGCCCGTCGACGCGCAGTTCTGGATGGACGCAGACGCGGCCGCGGCGGCCTTGGTGACTGCCCAGCGCCTCGATGAGGCCGAGCGAATCAGGGATTTCGTCCTCTGGAGTTCGACATTCAACGTGTCGTCGGAGGTCAAACCCTTGTTCGGCCATCTTTTGGACGGCTTTAGCAGCGACTACGACGAAGATGACGAGTACGACGACAACGAGGACGACGAGGACGACGAGGACGAGGAGGACGAGGACGAAGGCGAGGACGAGGACGAGGACTACGACGATGACGACTTCGGGTGGCCGACTGGCGGCGATCCGGACTGGCCGTTCCCTGGGGACGGCGCGAGGCCGGTCCCCTTGACGGACGCAAGCCACTTTCCGATCGCGGCCATCTCCTACTTCCTCGCGGCTGGCGGCAGGGACAACGAAGCCTTGGAATTCCTCCTCAGGGACCGCTCCCCCGGCGACCTGTCCCGCTTCAAGGCCGCCGCCATGGCCCGCGTCCTCGGGGAGTTGGGGGCGGGGTTGGGCTCCGAGAGCAAGGCTAAGATCCTGGAGCTCGTGGCAGAGTACGAACGCGCCGACGGAGAGCGCCCCTCCACCCTTGCCGCGTGCCACCGGGCCCGCAAAGCCCTCGGGCCCCAGCCGGGCGTTTCCCAGGCGAGGCCGGCTCCCTCGAAGAAGTCCAGGAAGCCGAGGCAGGGAGGCAAGGGGGGCGGGAAGAGGCGCTGACCGGCGAGCTTCCCGCCGGGACGGCAGGGAGGCCTCATTGGGGCCCGCCGCCGCTGGCCGGGACGCGGCGTTGCCGCCGCACAGAGGAAGGGGGGGGCTTGTACCGGGACTTGCCGCTTTTCTGCTCCCCCTCGACCGGGAACGGCCCCTTCTCCATGCCGGAGACTGGGGTCCCGACGTCCGGTACGTCGAGCCCCAACTCGCTATATCCGGCTAGTTTCATGCTGAGGATCCTCTGGAACGCCAAGCAGGCTGGGCGGGGTTCCTCACCCAGCTCCCCTCTGGCGAGGTCCTCGAAAGGCTGGCCGGCGCCGAACTCGCCCAGCGGAGGCCGAACGGCTCCGGCTAACCGGCACGCGTCCAGTATCTAAACAGAAAGGACCGCTCCTTGAAAGCCTTGACGGCCTTGTTTTTCGCTTCGGCCCTGGCCGCGTCCTGGCTCGTCCCCCCCCCGCCGGAAGCGGCGGCAGACGGGGCCCCGAAAGTCCTCTGGTCCAAGCTCTACGACCAGGATAACGCCGTTTTCGAGGTGGAGGTGCTCGCGGCAGCCGGGGACGGGGGCATGCTCGTGGCGGGCTTCAGCCATCCGCGCGGGAACCGCGACTTGTCGGACATAAGGATCATGAAGCTCGACAGGAACGGGAAAATCGAGTTCGACAGGACCGTGGACGAGTCGCCGTACGACTACGTTAAATTTGCCGACGTCACCTCCGACGGGGGCTACCTGGTGGGCGGCTTCACTTCCAAGCCGCGCGGGGGGAACCTCAAGAGCATCCTGGCCGGGCGGAGGGACGCCCTGGCGATCAAGCTCGACCGCTCCGGCGGCGTCTCCTGGGTCAAGACCTACGGGGGCCCGGGAGAGGACATGGCGAGCGGGGTTTTCGAGCGTCCGGGCGGAGGCTACCTGCTCGTGGGCACCTCCGGCTCCGTCGAGACCGGCCTCGGATGCGGAACGGCCAGGGGCCGCACTTCCGTCTGGGCGGCGAAGCTGGACAGGAACGGCGATTTCGCAGACGGGGCCTGCGCGGAGAGGGGCAGGCAGGCCGACTGGGCCTCGGCGGCCGGGACCCCCGGCGGCGCGATAGCGCTCGTGAATTCGTCTGCCGGGGGCGGGCGAGACGCCCCGTACTCAGTGAGGATAGGGGCCGATCTCTCCTTCGGGCC
>JAIRZX010000102.1 GCA_031267005.1 Deltaproteobacteria bacterium | reverse complement strand
TCCAGTGCTCCCCCCACACATACCCCAGGCAGGCCACCCCCGAAGACAGGCTTATCCGCTTTGACACACTCGCGTCACGCCGACACCAAGACGGCAACACTCAAAGCCCGCTTGCCGGCCCCTCCTGGCGCCTCAGTCCCCGTCATGCAGCCGGGCCGTCCCCATAAAATCTAGGCGTACCCCCACAGGCGACCGGCAAGCTCTGCCCGCGAACGGGTTCGCGGCGTCACGGGGCCGCAAAGGCACGGTCGGCTGCTTCAATGGCAGGCGAATCTCCCCGCTCCACGGCTTGAACCGTGACGGCTTCCTTGCGAGCGCGGAGCGGCGAGGAAGGTTCACATCAACCCCTCTTTCCCAGGCTTCGAGAAGTTCGTGCCCCCCCCCGCGTTCTTCAGGCTGCGCCGGAGGCTGCCGGGCGCTTCGGGCCGCCCTGCGGGAGCCACGCCCGTTCGCCTCTTTACCCTGTCAAGGGCATTCGTTCAGGCGGAGGCCTCGGGCCGGACGCCGAAATGCCGCGGATGGTTTGGGTCTGGGGCGGGCGTTTTGCCGGAGCGCCTTCGGCATTCCGGGGAACCCGCTCCGGAAGCGGGAGCGCCGTCCCGAGAGGACCCGCCGCGGCGTCGGTGGGAAGTTCCCGTGCGCCGACGGTCCCCGGACCGCCGCTCTGAGGATCTCTATCCGCCCCGACTCCGGCCGCGTCGCCCCACACCCCAAGGACTCCGACAGGGCGCGTCGTTTCCAGGCGCGCCTCGGCACCGCCGCGAGGGAGCTTCCGAAAGCCTTCCCCGCAGTCGAGCGCCGGCCGGCCCCGGTCTCCGGTCCCTGGTCTCCGGTCCCTTAAAGGCTTTGGATTGGACTCGGGCGCAGCGCCGGGGTTCCCGGGGCGTACGGAGGAGATGGCTGCGGCCAAGCCCACGGGTTCCAGTGACCTATCGCCCGACAGCCGCCAAAGCTCTTGCTGCTCGCGGGCGGCCTGCTCTGGCCGCAAGAAAAAGAGGCTCTTCGCGGAAACCGGTGCGCCAGCTGGGCGGGGCTAAACCCGACCGTCCTGTCAGGGCCCGAAGAACCGCGCCCGGCACGGGATACCGGCAGACGCAAAAAAGACCGGGGGGGCGCGGCCGAGGCGAGGGAGCCGCTACCGGGCGGAAAAGGAGCCGGAAGGGAGGAGGCCTTAAGCTACGGGAGCCTCGCGAGGCGGGCGCGGCGAAGCGCGTTACGCCGAAAGGCTAAAACCTCGCGAGGGCCCGCGGCTTTACGGCCCGCGGCTTTACGGATCCGGCGCGGAAGGCTCGGGCAGCCGGCCTGAGGCTCCGGGGGGCGCCCGCAAGGGCAAACGGTCACGCGGCCCGGGCCGGCACTTGACAGTAACTTGACAAGCGGAAGACCCGTTAGGAACGGAATTATCCCAGGACGGCGGCCTAACGGGGCAGTCAGCGGCGACCGAGTCGCGCCCCGATCAATTCTGAAGTACCAACCGGCCACTCCGCCGGGGGAACTGCGGCCATCCCGCCCACCCGCGGGGCGTTCGGCTTCGCGGCGGCGCCTCGGTTTCCGCAGAAACCTCGCTTCCCCGGATCGTGCCATGGGCGCCGCGGGGCCGTCGGGCGGGAGGCGGCCCCGCGAGATTATTTTGAAGGTCGCCTCTATTGCCTCGCCTTTTGTTTTGTGGCAATATAGTCAAACAGAGGAGGCCAATATGCCTGACACGGTTTTGGAAATTCCAAAAGGACAGGAGAGACAGGAGAGCCAGTCTCTGGATTTAATTCCGGTTTTAGCCCTCGTCGACAGGTTGGCCAGGGTGGAGGAGCGAGTGGGTTTCACCTACGCCTGGACGCTTAAGGGGGCTACCAAGGACGATATCCAAACCCTCAAGAACGACATCAAAACCCTGGATAAAAATTCGGACGTCAAGTTCGAAAACCTTGAAAGGTCGATGAACGCCAGGTTCGAGGCGATGGACACCAGGTTCGCGACGATTGACACCAGGTTCGCGACGATTGACTCCAAGTTCGCGGCGATTGACTCCAAGTTCGCGGCGATTGACTCCAAGTTCGAGGCGATGGACTCCAAGTTCGAGGCCAAGTTCGAGGCGATGGACTCCAAGTTCGAGGCCAAGTTCGGAAACCTCGAAAGGTCGATGGATGTCAAATTCGAGGCGACCAACAACAAGATCGAAGAACTCGGAAAAGTAGTCGCGACCGCCACAGGCAGGTTCGACGGCATGAAAACCACCATAACCGTCGGCATAGCCGTCATGTGCGCCCTCTTAGCCGGCATGGTGACCGTAATCACTAAACTTTTCTTGCCGGGGTGACGCCCCGAAACTGAAGCGCGGGGCGAAGCCGGACCGCTTTTCGCCCGATCGCGAAAGCTGGCTTAAGCAACCCGGCGCTGGGCCGCGTTCACCAGCTTCCGCCGGGGCTGGATTCGGCGTCCTTGCCGGGTGTCGCCCCCGGCTTTTTCTTAAAAATCTCGGACGGCTCCGGAAGCGGGAGCGCCGTCTCCGAGAGGACCCGCGGCGGCGTCGGTGGGAAGTTCCCGTGCGCCGACGGTCCCCGGACCGCCGCTCTGAGGATCTCTATCCGCCCCGACTCCGGCCGCGTCGCCCCACACCCCAAGGACTCCGACAGGGCGCGACGCGGCGCCCTGAAAGGCTCTTGTCTCGGGACGCTGTGCGCCAGCTGGGCGGGGCTAAACCCGACCGGCCTGTCAGGGCCCGAAGAACCGCGCCCGGAACGGGAGCCCGGCAGACGCAAAAAAGGCCGGGGGGGGCGCGGCCGAGGCGAGGGCGCCGCTACCGGGCGGAAAAGGAGCCGGAAGGGAGGAGGCCTTAAGCTACGGGAGCCTCGCGAGGCGGGCGCGGCGAAGCGCGTTACGCCGAAAGGCTAAAACCTCGCGAGGGCCTGCGGCTTTACGGCCCGCGGCTTTACGGATCCGGCGCGGAAGGCTCGGGCAGCCGGCCTGAGGCTCCGGGGGGAGCGCCCGCAAGGGCAAACGGTCACGCGGCCCGGGCCGGCA
>JAIRZX010000086.1 GCA_031267005.1 Deltaproteobacteria bacterium | reverse complement strand
TTTCAGGCCGGGCCCCGCGAGCCTGGAAAACTCGGCGCTGCTCCCGGGGGACGGCGCGAGGTTGAGCCTCGGGAAATATGGTCCTGCGGGAACCTGGACTTCCGGGGGCTGGACCTGCTGACGCTGTCCGCCTCCGGCAGCGCCCCGGGCGCGGGAGGGGGCGAAGGCAGGGAGGCGGAGAGCCTGGGCGGGGCGGCGCAGAGGGCCGGGGCTTCGGCGGCGCTCGCGACCCTGATGCCTGCGACCGACATCTCGGGCCCGGAACTCATGCGGGAATTCTGCCGCCTCCGCTGCCTAGAAAAGCGGGACAATGCCGGGGCGCTCCGGGGGCGCTGCTCAAAGTCACGCGCGGCGGCCCCCGGGGCGGGCCGGGAAGGCGGCCCGCGGCCGGGAGGCAACGAGGCACGGCCTTGGGCGCCGCAGGCGGGGCAACGCTTGGGGGCGCCTTCCGCGAAGCCCCGCGGCGGGAGGGCGGGGGCTTCTCCCGCCCGTTCCGCTGAACTCCGTTCGTGGTTACGGGAAACTGGAGGTGAACAGCGCCATCCCGCGGCGGCGCAACGCCCCGCCCGGCTTCCCGGGGGACGCGCCGGGCTGCGCTTGGGGAAGCCGGTCGGGCCCCGGGCCCGCCCGGCGTCGGCACGGATCTGCCCCCGGCCCAAGTTTATCCGGAATTTATCAAAAAAATTTCAAGGGTTTATCCTTGACGCGGACGTCGGTCCGCCTCACGGCGCCGCGTTAGAAGGGCCTAAATCCAGGCTCCGGCTTGAGGCGCCTGAACACGCCCTCGATCCCCGCCAGGCTCAGCCGAGGCCGCGGACGGATACGGCGGGGGAAGTTGTCACCGGTTCCGAATTGGCGGGAATAGCCTTGTGTTTCCAGCTATACAGGTACGGTGGGGAGGGTGAAGGAACCCAGGTTTTCTTCCCGTCCCGAAGGGGGCGCCCGCAACTCTCCAGCGGCTGCGCCGGGCATGGAGGCACAGGCGAGTTCCGGTCAGCAACCCGCTACGTGACTGGTCTTGCCTTCGAGCTCTACCGTCTCCCAGAACAGTTTCTCGGCCCAGGTCTTTTTTAAATCCTTGTCGAAGACGACCAGCCAGCCGGTTGGGGATCCGCATTTATCCATATAGCCCGAGAGCTGCTCGTAACTTTTTTCCCGGCTCTGGACGCCCTTGATCTTCAATTCCAGCGGATAGCTAAGACCCTTGTATCCCACTAAAATATCCACCCTGGTTTTCCCCAAGGCGTACTCCCTTTTGATGCAGTCGGCGCCGCCGTTCATGACCCTTTGCAGGAAGGCGAACAATACGAGGAGGGCGAACGACTCGTTGGCTAATGCAGTGATCTCGTGTTTTATATTTTCAGAAATTTTATCTGATATTTCAATAAAATTTTTTTCCTGCTTATAATTTTCTAATGCTTGTTTGACACTGTTAGAGACGAGCGTGTCAATTGCGTTGTCTTCTTTCAGGGCTTCGCTATTTCCACGCCAGTAAACCTGAAAGGCCTTGAGAAGGCCGTCCATGTCGATCCTTTCGTCGTCCATCCACATATTGGCAAATTTTTTGGGTATCGCCGCCTGGATTTTCCTGGTCATGGCCCTGGAAATTATCTCCTGGTAGATGGGATTTGCAGGCATGTAGAGATCTTCGTCGGAAGGGTCGGGTTTCAGAAGTCCAAGATCAACGACATATTTTATATCGTCGGTCGAAACTCCTTTCGGGAAGGAGTCTGCCCCGGTAATAACCGGCACTATCACTCTCCTTACCCTCGGTTCCTCAAGCCTTTCCGCGAGAGAGTCGAAATGGGTGTCGTTTCGCAGGATAAGGGAGCGGGCGGCCAGGTCGATGTCGGTTCCCGTGACGATTTTTGAATAGTCGTTCTCAAAGCGTTCGACTATGACGTCGTATGCCAGGGCGTTGACCAGCCAGGGCTGGCCTTCGGTCAAACGCCAGGCGCTTTCGAAGGCGGAGTGCTCGAAGGGCTGCCCTGTTTCAGAAGTGTGCTGGGAGTAGAGGTCTTTGATTTGCTCCAGAGTGAAATTGGAAAGGGTGAGCGACTTCTTTTTGACGTTGAACGGGCTGGCCGGTCCGGTTGACTGGTCTTCGGGCCGGACTCTGTACAAATAGTCCCCTACGTCGCGCATGCCCACGAGGGCGAGCGATCTAGGGAACCGGGCTCCGGGTTTATCGGTACGGGCAAGACAGCCGTCCCTGATTTGGGCCAGGAACGTTATGAGGGGTCCTGCATGGAGGCAGTCGGCCTCGTCGAAGAAGACGACAAGGTCCCTGTCCAAAGCCTCGCACAGAGCGTTTAACAAGTACCGTACGCGAACGTTGGGATAGGACATGTAAGGCTTACCGGCGAAGGAGAACTCAAGCTTTTTGAGCTCCGGAACCCCGGAGAAGCTAAGCCCAGCGTTTATCTGGCTTACGACCCAGGCCGTGGCCTTGTCGTCGTCTTCGATATTCCGCAAAGAAGCCAGGGAACATTGGACGGCGTAATACCTGCCCTCCGAATTTATCTTTTCCGTCAGCGCGGTCAGGCAAGTGGTTTTGCCGGACTGGCGCGGCGCGTGTAGGACGAAATAGAATTCGCCCTCTATCATGTCGCTTACGTCGGGGAGGCGCGGCAAGGCGGGGATCATGTAGTGTTTATCAGGTATGCATACCCCTGCGGTGTTGAAGCTTTTTTTAGGCTTTCCTGCCATGGCCCATCCCTCAATCGGAGCTAGCTCCCGTGTTTGACGCTGACTGCGGCGAACCGCCCCCGTAGGGCTGATTCCGCCCCTCAATTTTTTTTAAGATACCTCAAAATCAAGCAAGAGGCAACCACGACCGAGAAACTCTGAAACTGGCGTCAGCAGTTGTCAGGGGCCGCCGCGACGAACG
>JAIRZX010000056.1 GCA_031267005.1 Deltaproteobacteria bacterium | reverse complement strand
GAAACCAGTTGTGTACAAAATTTTCGAATTATTTCTCCCTCAAAAACAATTTTTTAATGATAGTTCAAAATTTGAAATATCACCACTAACCCAAACCAAAATTTATTCACCATTATTTGATTCTTTTTTAAAATTTATTGATAAACAATATTCGCAAAACATCAGGCCAATAATTCCTCAAGAATTTCATGTATTAAAAGAATTGTTAACTTTTTCACCGATTGGTTTTTCTTCAATAAAAGAAATGTTGCAGAAAGTCGATGGTCATTTTGCTCTCTCTCTCATTCTGCCGCGCTGGCGGCGGCGGCCATGGAGGCGGCCACGGAATCGGGGGGGTTCTCGGACGCGGCCCCGGGCTTCAGGGTCGAGATCTTGCGGCCGAAGTGGGGGGCGAGTTCCTGGAGGGAGCCCATGAGGGCCCGGAAGTCCTGGGGGGTCAGCGACTCCTCGCCGTCGCAGAGGGCGGTCTCCGGGGAGCAGTGGACCTCTATCATGAGCCCGTCGGCGCCGACGGCCAGCGCCGCGCGGGAGAGCGGGGCCACGTAGTGGGCCCGGCCGCTCGCGTGGCTGGGGTCCACTATGACCGGGAGGTGGCTCCTCTCCTTGATGGCCAGCACGGCCGAGAGGTCCAGGGTGTTGCGGGTGGCGGTCTCGAAGGTGCGGATGCCGCGCTCGCAGAGGATGACGCGGTCGTTGCCGCCGGCCAGGAGGTACTCCGCCGAGCACAGGAACTCCTCTATGGTGTTCATGAGCCCGCGCTTCAGGAGGACCGGCTTCCTGGCCTTGGAGAGGCGCTTCAGGAGCGAGAAGTTCTGGGAGTTCCTGGCGCCCACCTGGAGGATGTCCGCGTAGGACTCCACCAGGTCGATGTCGGTCGAGTCCATTACTTCGGTCACGATGGCCAGCCCCGTGAGCTCCCTGGCCTTGGAGAGCATCTTCAGCCCCTCCTCGGCCAGGCCCTGGAAGCTGTAGGGCGAGCTGCGGGGCTTGAAGGCCCCGCCGCGTATGATGTGGGCCCCGGAGACCTTCACGTCCCAGGCGGTGCCCAGCATCTGCGGGTCGTGTTCGACGGAGCAGGGGCCGGCCATCACCACGAACTCCGGGCCGCCTATCTCGTACTCGCCTAAGCGTATCCTGGAGTCCTCGGGGTGGGTGATGCGGCTCGTGAGCTTGTAGGGAGGAAGCTTTTTGGGCGGCGCGGTGGCGGCCGCCGGGGCGGCTGTGGCGGACATGTCGGATGCCTCCTTGGTCATGGGTCATGGCCCGCCCTTCAGGGGGCCGGGCCGGTTAGTAGGGTTCGGCGCTCGAGGCGCGGGATGCGGAAGGCGGGATTGCCTTCGGACGCGGGCAGGGGCTTCGCGGGTGCGCGGCGGGGAAGGCCGGGGGCCCGGCAGCCTTCTGGCGGCCCGGCAGGGCCCGGGGGCCCCGGAAGCCTCCGGGATTCCTTGGCGGGCGCAGGGCCGGAAAGGCCGGAAAGGCCGGAAAGGGCGGGAGAAGCGGGCGGTTCGGGAGGGACGGAGGGGGCGGGGGCCAAAAAAAAGGGCCGCCGGCGGTTTGGTTTCCGCTGGCGGCCCTTGAGATTCTTTCCCTTTAGACCCTTGCCGTCATGCGGAATGCCCTCCGAAGGCGTAAAAGCCCCAAAAGTAAAAAAAACCGCCGAAGCAGCCAAAGGCTGTCTTGGCGGGCGAAGGGGAGGCGGAAGCGCTGGCGCGGAGGGTCGCCCGTGAAAGGCCCCTTTCTACGTCGGCCAGGATGTCAGCGCTTCTGCCGGTCATGGCTTGAGGTCTCCTTGCCCCGCGTGCCGGGGGCTTTCCCGTTTCCGTTCGCCGGAAACAGGCACAATGATCAGTATAGCCTGACCGCAAAATAAGTCAAGCGTTTTTTTATTTCGCAAAAGCCCGCTTGCTGGCCCCGGTGCGCGGGGGCTCTCCCGCCGAAACCCGGTCGCGGCCGGGCTCCGGGCGGAGGCGGTCCCCCCAGGGCGGAGTTCCGGCCCGGCCCGGCCCGGCCCGCCCGGAGCCGCCCGGAGCCGCCCGGAGCCTGCCGGAGCCGGGACGCTCCTCCCTCCCCTGCTGAGGCGTGGGCGGGTCAAGGATGTCGCCTGGAGCTGTCCAGGGTGGAAGGCGCCGGGAGGCCGCCGCGGGGGGCCGGCTCGCGGGAGCCTTTGTCGCTCTCAAAGCTGTATGGGATGCCTCCAGCCGTATGGGATACCGCTAAATGACGAAACGATCCATTCCGGCCGGGAAGGTCGGCTCCCCCGGGACTGTCCGCCGGACTGCGAGAGGGCTTCCGCGGCTGGCCCCTTGCCTAAACGGCGGGAGTTCCCGTCCGGGTCACGGAGTCCCGGCGGCCGTCGGGGGCGCGCCTTCCGCTGGCGGGGCCGGCTGGGCGGGCGCTACGGGGGGCGGCCCCGGCGGCGGCGTTCCCGGAGCCCTGCGGTAGGGCGATCGGTGGGGGGGGACGGGGTTGGAGCGGACGCGCTGGGCGGCCGGGACGGGAGGGCCTGCGGGAGCCGGACCGGGTTCCGGGGCCGGGGTGGGCGGCGCGTATAAGGGCCCTCCGGGCCGCCTCGCCGTGCCGTCGCCGCCCCACTGGACGAGGCCTCCGTTGCGGCCCCGTCCGGTCATGTAGCCGGTCCCGACGTTAACTATCTCGACCCGGCGGTTGCGGCCGCTCTCGGGATCGACGTTAGGGAGCGGCCTGGTTTTCCCGTAAGCCTCGGTCTCCAGCTGCCAGGGGGATATGCCGTAGTTGTCCGTCAGGAAGGCCTGGACCCGGTTCGCCCTCCTCCGGGAGAGCCCCATGTTGTAACCGTAGCCGCCCTTGGCGTCCGTGTGGCCCTCGAGCTTGAAGCTGTGGCCCTCCAGCTGGGGGCTGGTCATGGCCTTGCCCAGGGTGTGCAGGACCCGCACGTCGTCCCTGGTCAGGGTGTCGCGGTCGAAGTCGAAGAGGATGTTCAGGGCGAGGCGGGGCGCGTCGTTAATGTCGGCGGGGGCCGACCCCTTTGCGACGGTGAGCGCGGCCCGCTCGGCTGGGCTCATGCCCTTGGGGCAGCCTGTCAGCGCGCAGATCATGTCCTCCACCGACGGGTCGGGGTCTCCGGTGAGATCGGTGAAGCGTTTGGCGTTTAAGTACCTGAAGGGATAGTTGACGAAGGTCCACAGCGGAAGCGGCATCTCCGAGAAGGGGGGCTCCTTTTGCTCGAAGGCCCCGGAGCCGTCGTAGTCCACTATCTGGAAGTCCCACGGGTCCGCGAGATCGTGGTCCGCCACGTAGCAGAACACCCTTCCGTTGTGGCTGAGCCTGTAAACCC
>JAIRZX010000555.1 GCA_031267005.1 Deltaproteobacteria bacterium | reverse complement strand
GGGATTAGGCGCCGGGGAGGGAGAGGGGGAGGAGAGAGGGTGGGTGTGCCAGCCGCCCGGCGCCTGCCGCCGGGCCCGGGAGCGCCCGGCGGGAGAGGGACTCTATATGAGGCGCGACTCTCCCGCCTTGAAGGAGGAGAGCCCAGAGGACGTGGAGAGTACTTTGGGGACCGCCGTGGTTGCCGGGCTCCAAGCGAAGGGCCGGATCTCCTCCTCGCGCGGCCAGGATCCTCCAGCCAGACGGCCAGGCGGCCAGACGGCCGGACTCGTGGAGAAGCGCCGGGAGTGCGCCTGCGGCGTAGACCGCAGTCATCTCCAGCGGCGTCAAGCCTTTGCGCCAGCGTTGCATGGGTCCGTCCCCGCGTCCCGGCCCGGGACCGCGCTGCGGGCCTGTTTGGCAATCGAGTTACAGCAAACGAGAAAAAACTGTCCCAAAAGAGAGAGTCAGGCCCCACGCCTTTCCGCGCGTCCGGGAGACCAGTCCGGGTGCCCGCGCTTGCGGGGCGGCGGGGGGGGCGCCTGGAGTCCGCGTTGGCGGGGGCGTCACTTGTACAGGCCGAAATTCTCCAGAATTCTGATGACCTCGGACTTTCTGATGTTCAGCTTTTCGCGAATCTGCTTCGCGGTCTTGTTGGCGAAGCGCATTTTAACTACGGATTTGCTTCTCGATAATTCCGTGTTCGCCGAGTTGAGCTGCTCGTCCTTGTACTTGAGCTGCTCGTCCTTGTACTTGAGCAGCTCGTCTTTGTCCTTGAGCTGATCTTCCTTGGCCTTGAGTTGCACCTGCAGGGAATCGGCGTACTCGGCCTTTTCCTTGTATTTCGAATATCGCCCGCCTGTTAAATTGTCCGCGAGCCCTGCGATTTTGTCATTCATGAACAGCATCATGTAGTGATGTACCTCCTTAAATATAACTTGAGTTCTTCCGGAGCGACGATGTCGCCGCGCGAAAGTAGACGGGGAACATCGAACCCACTATATCCCAGTTTCCGGTGATTTGCGACGGGGAACCCTGCGTTGTCGTAGCGTGGCCGCTCGCCGCGAAACGCGCTGGGGCCGGGATTTCCTCGGAAGAGACGCTGGGGCTCGGGGAACTGGAGGCGGGGGCTGACGAAGCGAAAGGGTCTTTGGAAGCGCTCGCGTCCGCCGTGCCGGACATGCTCTCCACCGGGCTCGCCGCCGGGGAGGCGGTGGCGGCTGGGCGCCTGGACGTCCGCCGGGTTGCCGCGGCCGGTCTGGGCGAAGGGACGGCGCTCGTGTGCGCCGTATCCGCCTACGACGCTCTGCGCCTTGTTATGGCCGCTCTCGGCAGGGAAGCCGCGAGGAAGGCGTCCGTGGCCAGGGCAGAACTCGCGAGGCTGGTTAAGCTGTACAGGCTGGCCCCCCCAGGATCCGGCCGCAGATCCCAGACCGGCCGCCAAGGCAGTCTTCGACGCGGCGACAGGGCCCTTGGAATGTGGAACTCGAAGGTGCCGGAGCCGCTACCTCGTGCTTTCGCTCGACGGCGCCCGACGATGCCACGGCCCTTTGATGTACGCCCCTTTCGCTCCCTTTCGCTTACTTTGGGACGGGGAGAGGTTCCTGGCTGAGCGGTTCGCGACGGTGGAGTTCACCAGATCGACCCCCGCCCGCATGAAAGCTTACGCCGCATTGGCGGCGACCGCGACTGCATCGGCATCGTCATCAACGCCTATGCCTGCAGCAGCATCAGCATCTGCTCCTGCTCCTGCTCCTGCTCCTGCACCAGCATCAGCATCAGCATCAGCATCTGTACCAGCGCCAGTGCCAGCATCAGCATCTGTACCAGGCCAGCGCCAGCTTCCGCTTCGGCGCCAAATCGCGGCAAGCGCTCCGCCATGGCCCTCGGCATCACCGCCGCCTGGCCAGGCTTCCCGGACCTTCCGGGGTTCGCCTCGGAGATAGCCGCAGTGGCGGGTGCCGAGGGAACGCCCGGGGCGATCGCGGGGGAGAGCTTCCTGGACGACGCCTTCGACAGCGGGGCGCTGTCCAGGAGCCTGGCGTCGGAAGCGCCGGCGGTACACGGCGCGAGCCATTTCATCCTTGACCCCGGAAGCGGCGACGGTTCCGTTAAGCTTTTGGGCGGCGCCGTGAAACTGAGTTAGAGGGAGATGGGGGAGCTCGCCGGATTTCGTTTTCAAGGGGTTGGATCTCCTGACCCTGTCGGCTTGCTGAACTGGCGTCGGTTCGGGCGGGCGCCGCGGCGGGCGGGAGGCGGAGAGCCTGGGGGAGATTGTCCAGAGGGCGGGGCCGATGCCTCGGCCGTTATCGCGACCTTGCTTCCGGTGGACGATCTCGCGGCCACGGAGCTGATGCGGGAGTTTTACCGGCTGCGTTACTCGGTGGGAAGGGACAAGGCCGAGGCCCTGCGGCGGGCCCAGTTTCAGTGATGCGCGACCGGTCGGAGACGTCTTCGCCCAGGCGCGGGATCCCGCTCGACGTCGGCGGCTCCGCGGGGGACGGAACCCCGGCCGCCCCGCCCCGCCCATGGGACGGCAAGGGCTTCTCGCAGCCGTTCTTCCGGGCGCCTTCGTGCTCAAGGGGACTGGAAATGAGCGTTTCCGTTCCTTACAATTCCCTTATGATTTCAACCGCCATCCCATGCGGGGGATTCCCCGTCCCGGGCCTTTCCGGAGGCAAGGCAGCCGCGTATCCGCCGGAGCCGCCTTTGCCCCGCCCAGAAGGAGATGCCGCCATGCCGCCCCGCCCCCTTTTCCGCCTCGTGAGCCCTCCGTTGCCGGCCTTCGCAGCGGCGCTGGCCCTAATCGCGTGCGCCGTGGCCGCAGAGCCCCTGTTCGGGCAGGATGCGGCGGCTGAGAAAGTGGCTGAGCGTCCTGCGACTGCGGAGGAGGCGCAAGCGGCTCCCGGGGAAGGGGCGGCGGAGGCGACGGCGGCTCCCGGGGAAGGGGCGGCGGAGGCGGCGGCGGCTCCCGGGGAAGGGGCGGCGGAGGCGGCGGCGGCTCCCGGGGAAGGGGCGGCGGAGGCGGCGGCGGCTCCCGGGGAAGGGTCTGCGGAGGCGGCGGAGCCCGAAAAGGCGCTTGCCGAGAGATTGTTCCAATCTGGCGACTACGCGGCCGCGGCCGTTCTGTACCGCGGGGCCATGGAGGCTTCATCGGCCTCGTCGGGGCC
Source organism: Deltaproteobacteria bacterium (assembly GCA_031267005.1). Lineage (GTDB taxonomy): Bacteria > Desulfobacterota > Desulfarculia > Adiutricales > Adiutricaceae > JAIRZX01. The sequence goes on along the minus strand of JAIRZX010000555.1, from coordinate 1,744 downwards.
GGACAACCCGGAGACGCTCAGGCTGGCTGGCGGGCTCGCGGCTTGCCAGCACGAAATGAAAGACTACGCCGGGGAGAGGGAAACGCTCGGGAGGGTGCTGGAAGGGCTAGCCGCAACGGTGGGGCCGGTCCATTCCGACACGCTCAAAGCCAGGAAGAGCCTGGGGATCGCCGCCTTCAACCTCAAGGACTACGCCGAAGCCCGCGGGCATTTCTCCGCGCTAGAGGAGGCTCTCTCGGCGGCGCTCGGGCCCGACCACGCCGAAACCCTCGACGCCTTGCGGAGGCTCTCGGCGGCGGCCTTCAACCTCAAGGACTACCCTGCCGCGCTTTCCATGCTGGCCCGGCTGGAAGAGGCGCGGTCCAGGACCCTCGGGCCCGTCCACGCCGACAACCTGGAAGCAGGGTTCCAGCGGGCCAGGTGCATGGCAGCGGCAGGGGACGGCGAGGGGGCTCGCGGGCTCTTTTCCCAGGTCCTGGAAGCCCGCGCGAGGACGCTGGGCCCGGCTCATCCCGAAACGGCCGAAGCCGCCACGCGCCTGGCAGACGTTTACGGGGGAACGGGCGATCTCGCCGGGGCGCGCGATCTGTACGCACGGGCGGCGGATTCCCTGTCGAGGACGCTCGGCCCCGACCATCCGGACGCCGCTTCGGCGAAATCGAAACTGGCCTCCGTCCTTTCGGAGCTCGGCGACTACGGGGGCGCCGTCCAACTCTTCTCGCAGGCGGCGGCCGCGCGCCAGAAGGCGTCGGGACTGGAGCACCCCGACACGCTCGAGGCCAGTTCCGATCTGGCCGGGGCCCTCTACCTGAACGGCCAATACAGGGAGGCGAGGGATCTCTACGAGCAGGTGGCCGGTACCAGGGAACGCGTTCTCGGGGCCGACCACCGTTTAACGATGGAGTCCTGGGAAAAATTCGTGGCGGCCGCGGACAAGCTCGGGGAAAGAGCCGCCGCCCTTGGCGTCCGGAGGCGGGTCGCCGACTGGAAAGAAAGCGGGCTCGGAAGCGGCAATGACGAAGCTGTCCGTTCGCGTTTGGCGCTCGGCTTGGCAATGGCCTCGTCGGGAGAATTGGCCGCGGCGAGGGAGATCTTCGAACAGGCGGCCGAAACCCTGGAAAGGACGCGGGGGCCCGAGGACAAAATGACGCTCGCGGCCATGGACGCGCTGGCCTTCGTCCTTACCCAGTCCGGGGAATTCGCTTCGGCTTTGGAAATATCTTCTAGGATTGTGGATATCCGCGTCCGGGTCCAGGGACCTGACAGCCCCGACGTTAATGTTTCGAGAAGCAACCTAGCGATAACCTTGATGAACCTGGGTGATTACGCCGGGGCGCGGGAACAGTTAACCCTGGCGGCGGAAGCGTCCGCCATGGCGCTGGGCCGGGAGCACCCGGACGCGCTCGTTTTCCGGGCCTTGCTGGGCGCCGCGTTGATCGCTACGGAAGACTACGCCGCCGCGAGGGACCTTTACTCGTCCCTCTTGGAAGCGTACGAGAGGAGCGTAGGGCCCGACGGCCCCCAAACGGCCATTGTCGGCCTCTCCCTTGCAGCAACGCTTGTAGCCCTGGGAGAGCACGCGGAGGCGAGAACGCTCCTGGAGAAGAACCTCGCGCGGAGCGAGAGAGTACTGGGGCCAGAGGACCAGATGACGATCCGCGGGATGAACTTGCTCGCTGACACCCTGCTTCAGCTGGGAGATCCGGCCGCCGCGAAGGAGCTCCAGCTGAGGGCCCTGGAGGCG